>JAZNWG010000178.1:0-6117 GCA_045593225.1 Oscillospiraceae bacterium | reverse complement strand
GAGGGCAGAATGAAGCGCCCCGAGTATGTTGCTTGTGCGGCGGACGCCTGTTATAAGTCGCTGAACGGTGAGGAATACGATAAAGAACGCCTCGGTGGTATATTCTCGCGTGGTGGGCTTACGGACAGCTATTTCAGCGGTTCAATGCAGGATATGCAGGGAATACGCGGCAAGGAGGACGTTGAGAACTCCGCAAAAGCGCTGGGCGGCATTAAGGCGCTGTACAAGGACGAGCTTCCGCGTCTTAAAGCAGATATCCACGTCACCGCAGAAGCGGAGCAGCCTATCTCTGCAAGCGCAAGGTGTGGCAGCGTCTATGCTGATGTTGAGGGCGGAGTTCCGCAGGCAGCGCAGAACGCAGCCGCAACTGAGGAAAGTATCTGTGAGCGCATGGCAAAGCTCGGCGGAACGCAGTTTTCCGCAGGCGAGATAACAGCCGATGTTGATGAAGGTCTGTTTATTCCTGCGGCAGAGCTTAACGCGCTTCGCAGAGGTATATGCGAGCAGCTTGACAAGGGTATTCTGGAGCAGAATACTCCGAAATACAGCATTTCTGATATGAAGCAGCTAAGTGCAAAGCCTAAAAAAGCCTCGGCACTCAGATTCCGCGCTGAGGTAGCAACGACAGAACAGCTTACCGAGGCACTTTCGCTGCCGTTTGATCTGGTGTATGCACCAATGAAGCTGCTGTCGGAAAGCACTCCGAATAAAGAGCGTATAGCAGTATTGCCGCCGCTTTTCCTTGCCGATTGCGAGGAGAAAGTGCGCGAGCGACTTAAAATGCTTAAAAAAGCAGGCTTTTCCAAAGGCGTTGCGCATACATTAGGTCATGTGAAGCTGTTAAAGGACGAGGGCTACGAGGTTCTCGGCGGATATCGCCTGAACGTGATAAACAGCTATGCTGCGGACTTTTACGAGCGCTTCGGTCTTGCTGATCTCACGCTCTCCTTTGAAGGAACAGCGCAGCAGCTGTCCGAGATAAAATGCGGTATACCCCGCGGAATACTTGCGTACGGCAGACTTCCGCTTATGGCAATGCGCCGCTGCCCGATCTCAGGCGGAAAACCGTGTGGTGCTGAAACTCCCTGCAACCGCAGCATAAGGGACAGGCGCGGCAATGAGATGCCTGTGCTTTGCGGCGGAAATTACGTAGAGCTTTTGAATCCCGATCTGCTTATCATGAGTGACAGACAGCGCGCTCTCTCGCAGTTCGATTTTGCGCTGCTTAAATTCACAACGGAAACAGAGCTTGCGCCTGTTCTGGATATGTATCTGCACGATAAAAAGCCCTCGGGAAGCCTTACACGCGGACTGTATTTCAGGGGTGCAGAGTGATATTTAATGGGTTTTATGCTTTATTGGGCTAAAACACGAAAAATTTCTAAATTTTATGCAAATTTTGTATAAATATTATATTGCCCTCTGCGCAAAATAATGGTATAATTAGTTGAAGTGTAATATGCCATTATTATCGGTAATTATGCCAATTTATATATAAGGAGAAACAGACTATGTTCGGTATTTGCAAGGATATCGGTATCGATCTCGGTACCGCAAACACACTGGTATACATGAGAGGAAAGGGTATCATCATCCGTGAGCCCTCTGTTGTCGCAGTTGACAAGAAGATGCAGTGCGTACGTTATGTAGGTCAGGAGGCTAAGGACGTTATCGGTCGTACTCCCGGCTCTATCGTAGCTGTAAGACCTCTCAAGGACGGCGTTATTGCTGACTTTGACATGACCTCCAGCATGCTGGAGCAGTTCATCAAGAAGGCACTGAAGGGCAGAGGCAAGGCAAGAGTTATCATCTGCATTCCTTCGGGCGTTACAGAGGTAGAGCGCCGTGCAGTTAAGGAAGCTGCTCAGAACGCAGGTGCAAAGCGCGTTTCCATCATCGAGGAGCCTATGGCTGCGGCTATCGGTGCAGGTCTGCCTGTTGCAGAGCCCGTAGGAAGCATGATCGTTGATATCGGCGGCGGAACAAGCGAGGTCGCTATTATTTCCCTCGGCGGTATCGTAACAGCACGCTCCGAGAGAGTTGCAGGCGATGATTTCGACGCAGCTATCATCAACTATATCAAGAAGAAGTATAACCTGCTGATCGGTGAAAGAACAGCAGAGAACATAAAGACAGGTATCGGCTCGGCTTATAAGACCGACGATAATGAGCCTGTAATGGATATCAAGGGCAGAAACCTGCTCAACGGTCTTCCCGAGAACATCACAGTTACCAGTGAGGAGATCCGCGAGGCTATCTCCGAGCCACTCTCCCACGTTATCGAGGCTATCAAGACAACTCTTGAAAAGACTCCCCCCGAGCTTGCAGCCGACATCATCGAGTCGGGTATCATGCTTGCAGGCGGCGGCGCGCTGCTGAGAGGTCTGGATATGCTTATCCATGCTGAAACAGGAATGCCTGTAAAGATCGCAGAGCGTCCTCTGGATTGCGTTGCAGACGGAACAGGTAAGGTGCTTGAGAATATCGATAAGCTTGAAGATGTTCTGAGCGAAGACGAATCTATGTATTGATGATCTTGTGTAATGTGCGCGGCGGCGATCGCTGCGCCTTTATGCATTTATGGAAAACGGACACGGGGGATTGTGATGAAGGAATTTTTCCACAGCGTCAGATTTAAGATCCTTATATGTGTAGCTGCCCTGCTTTTAGGTCTTATGACCTATATCGCGGTATCGGGCGGCTTTCAGACCGTGCCTGAGCAGATAATCACCACTGTCACATCGCCATTTGTTAATGCTGCAAATGCCATTTCCGAGGGCGTGGGCGGATTTATCGACAAGCTAGTAAATGCTGATTCCTACAAGGCTGAGAACGATGAACTCAAGGCTCAGCTTAGTGAGATGTATAAAAATACCATGGATTATGAAGCGTTGCAGGAAGAGAATCGTCTGCTGCGTGAGATGCTGGGACTTAAGGAAGAAAACGAGAGCTTTGTTTTCTCCGATCCGTGCGATGTAGTAGCGAGAAATGCAAATGATATGTACGGCGGCTTTACGATAAACCGCGGCAGCAACGACGGGCTTTCGCTCAATGACCCGATTATCACTCCTATCGGACTTATCGGCAGGGTAACTGAGATAGCTCCGAGTTATTCAAAGGTATCTACGATACTTTCTCCGCAGGTGACTGTTGGTGTGCTGTCTGTCAGAAGCAAGGCGACAGGCGTTCTTGAAAACGACCTTGAAAGTGCTGAAAACGGTCTTTGCCTCATAAGCAATATACTTAAAGACGCTGATATCATGGTAGGCGATGTCGTTGTTACCTCAGGCAACAGCGGACTTTTCCCCGAAGGCATCGTTGTCGGCACTGTTACAGAGGTGTACGACGACCCCAACGGCCTGTCGAAGCACGCGCTGATAAAGCCATCGGTAGACAGCTTTGATGTGACTGCGGTATTTGCAGTAGTCGGCTTTGACGGAAAAGGGCTTTCCTTTGATACAGACGAATAACAGGTAAATAATATGATGAAAACTATTTCAAAAAGCAAGGCGCGGTCGCGCAAAATGATGCTGCGCGGGTTTCTGCGCTGGTTTCTGTACGCGGCGGTCTTGCTTTTCTTTTATGGGTGGCAGACAAATCCTCTGATAAGAGGCTTCTGCCCGCTGCTGATAATTCCGCTCGCTACCGCAGTAGCAATGCGTGAGGGCGAGCTTGCGGCAGGTATATTCGGTGCGGTATGCGGCCTTATGATTGATATGGCAAGCAGCGCTATACTCGGCTTTTCGTCACTGTGGCTGCTGGTATGCTGCCCTGTGATATCACTGCTGTCCTATTATTATGTAAAGGTGAATTTTATCAGCCACTTTGTGCTCAATCTCGCTGTAAGCGTTGTTATGGGATTGCTGGATTTTCTGTTCCTGCATTCTGTATGGGAGGGAAGCGAGTCCTCAATATCCTTTGTGAACATGGTGCTTCCCGCGTATCTTGGAGCTATCGTAGGCGCGATACCTGTGTATTTCCTTATTGCGCTGATATCTAAGAAGCTGCGCCCCAAGGAGACGCACCGTCCCGAGGAGTCCTCGCTTACATCTGACGAGAATAAGGACATCGTGCGCGAGTAAATTACACGCAATTTCACAACGGCTATCAGAGCCTTGTGATATATTTCGGAGGAAAAATGGCAAAGATCTCAGCTTTTATCCGCTCGGCTGTGCTGGCGGCGATAGTTATAGTTGCTTCCTTCATGTGCGGACTTCGTTTGCTGGAGATACAGATAGCAGACGGTGAAAAGTACCTCGCTATGACTAAGAGCACATATACCGCAGAGCAGCCAATCGAAGCCGCCCGCGGAAAGATCTCCGACTGCAACGGAGTGATAATGAATACAAACGAGCTGAGCTACAGTGTAAACCTGCAGCGTGCTTCGCTTGCTGTCGGTACGGAGAACGAGATAATCTACCGCGTGCTTACCGTGCTTATCAAAAACGGTGAGGAGTGGAACGACTCCCTGCCCATAACAAAGATCGCTCCGTACAAGTTCATGCCCGACAGCGACACAGAGATCGACACCATGAAAAAAGAGCTCAATGTTGGTGTTTATGCTACCGTAGACGACTGTATGGCGGCACTATATGACGCATATCAGATATCCGAGGATTACGATGAGCAGATGCGCCGCTATATCGCAGGTGTGCGCTATGAGATGCAGATAAAGGACTTCTCATATAAAAACCAGTTCGTGCTGACTTCGGGTATTTCCGAAAAGACCGTTATAGAGCTCAAGGAGCTCAGCGCGCTTCTCGGTGGTGTTGACATAACCGAGGGCTGGAGCAGGCTTTACATTGACGGCACGATCGCGCCCCACCTCAGAGGCACCGTCGGCGCTATCTCGGCCGAAGAGTATGCAGAGCTTAAAAGCGCAGGTTACACCATGAACGACATTATCGGTCTGTCAGGTGTTGAGCTTGCGCTGGAGGAGGAGCTTCGCGGTGAGCGCGGAGTCCGTACTATCACAAGAAGCTCGGACGGCACAGAGGTGTCCGATGAGATCACTGTTGACCCTGTTGCAGGCAACAGTGTTCAGCTTACGATAGATGCGAAATTCCAGAAGCAGGTGCAGGATATCGTCCAGTATCATATCGACTTCCTGAATTCTCCGCATTATACACAGGACGACCGTGGAATCGGCTGCAGCAGCGGCGCGGCGGTAGTCCTTGATATTAAAACAGGCGGCGTTCTTGCAATGGTAAGCACTCCCGGGTATGACATAAACGATCTTGTAGATGATTATGCAAGCGTTCTCACCGCTGAGGATCAGCCTATATTCAACCGTGCACTGAACGGCGTTTACCGCCCCGGCTCGACCTTCAAGACGATCACATCTACCGCCGCTCTCGCGGAGGGTATCGTTACTCCCGATGACACCATTTATTGCAGTGGAACATATCATTATTATACAGGCTATACGCCGCACTGCTGGAACCTTGGCGGTCACGGCTCGATCGATGTAGAGCTTGCGCTTCGCCATTCCTGCAATATCTTCTTCTACGAAACATCTCGTCTTATGGGTATAGATAAGCTTTCTATGTGGGCGTCGCGCTTCGGCGTCGGAACAGATCTGGGATTTGAGCTGCCCATGGAGAACGGTCAGATGACATCCTACGAGCTGTATGATCAGCTTGGACTTACCTGGAACGAGGGCGACATCGTTCAGGCGGGTATCGGACAGTCAGAGACGCTGCTCACCCCGCTTCATATGGCAGTACAGGCGATGACTCTCGGCAACCGCGGCATAAGATACAAGCCGCATATCATCAAGGCAGTGTACAATTACGACTACTCTGAACTGCTGTATGAAACAAAGCCCGAGGTGGTCGAGGATCTGTCGGCTTATGCTGATATTTTCGAGGTCGTAAAAGAGGGTATGATAATGGTATCCGAGTCCGCGAACTTCGCAATAGACGGCCTGTGGGTGAATATCTACGACTACAAGGGTATTCCTGCAAATACAGTCGCTACAAAAACTGGAACGCCTCAGAAGACCACCACGATATACAATTCAGCTATCGTAGGTTATTATCCCGCCGAAGATCCTGAGATAGCCTTTGGCGTGCTTATGGACGAGGGCGAATACAGCCGTCATGTAGCCTGCAACAT
>JAZNWG010000177.1:0-3311 GCA_045593225.1 Oscillospiraceae bacterium | reverse complement strand
GCCTGCACGGCGCAGATTTATCACGACAAAGTCGCGGATAGCCTCTTCGTCCTCACAAACAAGTATACGTTTCATACCGACACCTCTCTGTCATAAAATTATAAAGCTGTTTTTCAGCTCGTCCTCGCTGAGTGCAAGCTTTCCTGTACGGTAGCCGTCCGTTTCGGAATAGTAATAGATACACTCCTCGTTGGCTCCCAGCACCTTCATCGAAGTAGAAGCACTCATTGCCTCGGCGTCATTCCTGTCTACGATGCGTATGCGCATGAGCTCGGTCGCACCGTTGACTTCCAGTCCGAAGGTAAGATCGTAGCTGATGAAGATTATCTCGTTCTCCTGGAGGTTTGGAACAGCCGTCACGACACCGCGCCAGCGGTTCGGGAAAAGCAGCGCAAATCCGAATTTGCTGCTGTAATAGCTGTAATGCTCAAGAGTGAAATTATTGTCAGTGATATTGTACCACTGGACTGCACACAGCTGCTCGGGTCTTGTCAGGGTTTCATATCCAGGCAGCGCCGTCATGCTGGGTATCTCAACAAAGCCGTCACCGTCTATGTCGCGGCTGCTTATGTCGGCAAGATAGTTGTTGGTGAAGCGTGCAACGATGCTGCTGTCCGCATCGGCACCAATACTGTCAGGGCTGATGATACGGTTTCCGCGGCAGTAGATAACGTCCGTGCCATACATGCCCTGTCCGCGCGAGTGATCAAGGAACAGCGCAGGTACGCCGTCCGCAAGCAAGCCCTTGGTAACGCCGATTATCTCGGAATGTGTGCCGACGAGCTGCGCCTCGCTTATCTTCATGAACTTTTCATCAACACGCGAATACATTGCTGCCATTGAAACGCCAGTAGTCTTATCGGTAGACACTGAAACGAGCTCGTCCTCGCCGTCGTTATTCAGATCCAGCACCTCAAGGCAGGAATAAGACGCAGCGCAGAGCTCCTGTGCCACGCCGTCGGAATAGTTAAGCACGCTGAAAGCCTTTTCCGTCTGGTTAAGCATCGAAAAGCGGATCACTATGTCGATATTATCGCCTGAGCCTATATTGGTGAAGCTTATGCTTTCGACCTCGCTGCCGATACACGCGAGGTCGTACACAGCCTGCCATTTGCCGTCATACTGATCAAGCACCTTCAGTCTCAGCGCAGCCTCACCTGACTGCACCGAGTCGGACTGGTAGAACACCAGCGCTTCGTCGCTGCTTTCATCATCAATATTGCGAACAACGAACGCAGAGCGGTAATCTCCGCCCTTGGGGTATTTCAGCTGTACAGCGGAGCCGCTGCTGTTTATCAGCGCCTGATATATCTCGTTCTGCTGAGCGTCAAGCTTTGGCGGAGTAAGCAGGTTTTCCATAGATGCACCCATGGAGCAGCCCGTCAAAAGCGTTATCGCCAGCAGCATTGGAATAGCTTTTATTTTCACTGATAACCTCTTTTCAACAAGATATAGTTATACGTAATGTTATTATAGCACAAATATAGAAATAATGAAAGAGTTTTTTGATATTTTTTTAAACTTTTTCACAGAAAAATTATACACTTGCAATTGTGCGTGATTTATGGTAAGATAATGTAAAGTATTTATCAGAATGTGGGGTGAGTTTCATGGAGGATATGTGGCTGCACTATTTCACCAACGATGACAGCTTTCCGTTCTTTATCCAGTATGGAATACATGAAGACACTATGTTCATGCATGGACACGCTGACTTTTCCGAATTGGTCGTCGTTTTAGACGGCAGTGCTGACCACGTTGTGGATAACGAGCGTTTTCCCGTCAAAAAGGGCGATGTTTTCGTTATGGGAAAAGACATAAAGCACGGATATGTCAACGCAAAAAACTTCCGCATCTGCAATATCATGTTCCGCCCCGAGGCCTTGCTCGACTCGGACTTCGACATAAAGCAATATCCCGGCTTCCATGCTTTATTCCTGCTGGAGGCTCAGGTGAACAACGCGCAGGGCTTCAGCAGTCGTCTGAAGCTGTCGCATATGCATTTTTCCGAGCTTGAGCATCTGCTTGACTCGACGATAGAGGAATACTCCGCCGAGCGCCACGGAAAAAAGACCATGCTGCTTTCGTATTTCATGCAGATCGTCACAAGGCTTTCAAGGCTTTACGATGCGCCCTCCGAGCAGCGTGAGATAAGCGGCATCGCTGAAGCTGCGGCGTTTATGGAAAACCACTACATGGAGGACATCGCAATAGAACAGGTGCTTGAGGTGTCACACTACTCGCAGCGCCACTTTATAAGACTGTTCTCCTCAGCCTACAATACCACACCGCAGAAATATCTGATGAGCATAAGAATAAGGCGCGCCTGCACCCTGCTTAAGGACAGCACGCTGCCTATAACCGAGATAGCGCTGAGATGCGGCTTCAGCGACTCCAACTACTTCAGCCGCGCATTCAAGAAAGCAAACGGCATGACCCCATCCCAATACAGGAGCGGATCGATCTGAGTATAAAACAAGAGCCTCCCATAAAAGGAGGCTCTTTCATATTTATCAAACTCTCGCCTTGCGTCTTTCAAGCTTTTCGGCATACATCAGTCTGTCAGCAGTCTTTGTGATCTCGTCCAGCGAAACGAGCTCATCAGGGAATACCGTGACCATACCGACGCTTGCGGTGATCTCATACGGCTTGCCCTCGCTGATACGAAGTTCTTCAAGATAGCTCGTCATGCTGTTTCTGATACCCTGCTCGTCACAGTCTCCTGTAAAGAGTGCAACCATCTCATCTCCGCCCCAGCGCGCAACCAATGCCTCATCAGGCACCGCCAGTTTAAGCGCGTCAGCTACCGCACGGATAGCGAAGTCACCCTCAAGGTGTCCGAAAGTATCATTGATATATTTCAGTCTGTCAAGATCGGCTATTATAAACGTTATGTTTCTGTGACCGCCACGAAGCTCGTCCTGAAGCTCCCCGTAGATCTTTACGAGCGCATTTCTGTTATAAAGCCCTGTAAGGCGGTCGCACTGGTACAGCTCCTCCATCTTGTTCATGAGGTAGTGCTGATAACGCATGTTTCTGTAGCCGCCGACTGCGCTGTTGATTATGTTTATCGTCTGCGGTATCTTGTAGTAATTATCAACATCGTAATTGTGATAATGGAAGCAGACATAGCCAAGCGGGATATTAAGGAAATTGAGCGCAACGAATATCAGCGGGTGCCCCTTATCGAGCTGCTCCCTGATATTCGGGAATATCAGGCTGCTCTTGAACTCATAAGGAGTGAAATTTTCAAGATCGTCCGTATCATACAGAACATACAGATTCTCTTTATCGCTGTCTTCGGGCTTGGT
>JAZNWG010000176.1:0-3536 GCA_045593225.1 Oscillospiraceae bacterium | reverse complement strand
TGCAAATTCCAGCGCCGAGCCTGCGGGCAAGCCGTATGCGAGGCGCGATACCTTGATGCCCATAGGCTTGATGAGCCTGCCTATATAAACAGCGGTAGCCTCGCCCTCTACGGTGGGGTTTGTTGCCATGATGACCTCTTTCGCAGTCGCGAGGCGCGACATAAGCTCCTTTATCTTGAGGTTTTCTGCGGTAATTCCGTCCATAGGGGACAGCAGACCGTGCAGCACATGGTACGAGCCGTCATAGCCGCCCGAGCGCTCAAATGCGGAAACGTCCTTTGGCGACTCCACAACGCAGATAACATCCTTGTCGCGGTCGTCGTCGCTGCAAAGCTCGCACAGCTCGCGGTCGGTGAAGTTCTGGCAGCATTTGCACAGCTGCACTCCGCGGCGAGCCTTGACGAGCGCGGAAGCAAACTCGTCCACCTCCTCTGCAGGGAGGTTAAGCATATAGTATGCAAGCCTCTGCGCGGTCTTGATACCCACTCCTGGGAGCTTTGCGAATTGCTCCGCCGCAAGTGCGAGGGGAGCGGAAATAAATTCAGCCATTTTAATTCTCCAAACTAATTTCAAATTCAGTATCGTATATATTTATCCCGTTTTCGGGGAGTATGTTCTGTCGCGAGGATACATAAAGCGGCAGCTTTGCACCGTATTTCGGCTCGGACATCTTATAGCCGCTGTACAGCACGACATCGGCGGTACATTCGGTATCTCCTGCCTTTGCGCAGGCGAGGGTCAGGTCCTTGACGCTTATCTCTTTTACAAGCTGTGTTGTCACCACACTGTCAGGAACGCTTTGCAGGATAAACTCCGCGGCATGCTCGTTTGTCGAGATACTTCCGATGGGATAGAGCCTGTAAAGCGACGACACGAGTCGCGCGCCTGCAGGTTGAAGCTCTGAAGCCGCGATAAGCTCTATGCGCGTAATTCCGTTGCGCATAAGGCAGTCTGACAGGGTATCGGAGAGGTCGGCACCGCTTCCGCAGATAAGGATAGTTGCGGTGCTTCTTTCACATATCACAGCAGCACCGCTGCTGCCGTCAGAAACGAATTCTATCCTGTTTCTTGTGAATGATGATACGATACACAGCACGAGCGATATCGCAACTGCTGCTCCTGCGGTCATAAGGCCTTTGTTCAACAGCTTTTTCGGGAACATCACCGCTATACTTAGCCAGACAACACATAAAGCGGCAAGGGGCGGTGCGGTTTTATTATCCATAGCAAGCCAGAATGCCGAATTGCTGCCAAGCAGTATTATGAGCTGATATGCTGCGTTAATAAGCAGACTTGCGGGAATAAGCACAGCTTCTATGCCTGTTACGGCAAAGAATACCGCAAGTGTAAGCGAGAGGGTAAATATCGGGGTAAGCAGGACAGTCGCGAAAACTCCGATGAGCGATATTCCACCGAAGCAGGAAATGCTTATCGGTGCGATACATATCACAGCACAGGCAGATGTAACGACAGCTTCAGCTATTTTTCTGACAAGTGTCGGGAGCCTTTTTGTGTATATGCCGAGCAGGCGATTGCAGCGGCTGCCGATAACTGATACGCCGAACACGCCCATGACAGACATCTGAAACCCTGCACTCAGCATGACATATGGGGTAAATGCGGTCATCGCGAGTATCGCTACGCAAAGCGAATTAAGGCTTTCGGCCTTTCGGTTGAATAAGCCTCCGCAGTAGTGCAGTATAAGCATTATTCCCGCGCGAAGCACAGTAGGCTCTGCGCCGAAGAACATCACCGCAAGCGGTATGTATGCCATTGCCATTAGTGCGCGTAGCTTCGGGCGCTTTGTTCCCGAAAGCTCCAGCAGCACCGTCATGATTATCACAAAATGCATACCTGAGACCGCGGTGAAGTGCATCGTACCGCTTATCTTCGCGGCTTGACGGAGTTCGGGCGAAAAGCCGCTCGTATCTCCGAATATCAGCCCCTTTACAAGCTCCCTGCCATTGCCCGAAACATTGGCTGTGACAGAATCACAAAGGCTGGTGCGATAGTCGTAAAGTGCGCGTTCAAGACAGAATTCGGGCCTTGTAAAGCCATGCAGCTCCTTTATTGTGCCTGAAAGATACTGTCGCTCTGCCTCGTAAGCTCTTGGCAGCTTTTCAAGCGCGATATCAGCTGTAATCACGTCACCGATGGTGAACGCTTCGTCGTCAAAAAAGCTTATCACTGTGGACGCACCGTTTATCGACGTGTTGCACATGTACAGCGAATATCCGCTGAGGCTGCGCACGTCGGTCACTATACAGGTGAGCGTCTGCGTGCTGCCCGAGGCGGCAAGCACAGGCTCTTTCACAAAGCTGTTGTAGCAGCTAATGGAGACCATTCCCATAAACAATGCCAGCGCGCTCGCGAGCAGCTTTCGGAAGGATATTGCCGTAGTAACACATAGCAGCGCGGATACTATCAGCATTATTATCGCCGCTGTGCCGCCGCTTGAGCAAGCCAGTATCCCCAGCGCAAAGAATGGTGCTATCCTTACAGGATAAAGCTTTAAAACAGAATTGTTATCCATATTAAGAAGCGGTCTTTTTGCAAAGACCGCTTTGTATTGGCATTACATAAAGCCGGGGAAGGATACGCCGCCTGTTACCTTTTCCATCTCTGCAGCGCCGTACTCGTCGACTTCCTTGAGTATCTCGTTAACACCGCTGATGATGAGGTCCTGCAGCATCTCGATGTCATCGGGATCAACCACCTCGGGCTTGAGGGTAACGGACTTCAGCTGCTTGTCGCCTGTCATAACAAGCTCAAGAGCACCGCCGCCTACCTGCTTTGTAAACTCCTTTACAGCCAGCTCGTCCTGAACTCTCTCCATGTCCTCCTGCATCTTCTGTGCTTTTCTCACCATGGCGTTCATGTTGCCTGCACCGGCGTTCTGATATTCCTTGGGTAATCTTGCTTTCATTTCGGTAATTCCTTTCACTTTTTGATTTCGATATCTATACCGAGCTGCTTTGCTTTTTCCAGCAGCTCCTTAACGGCGGGATTTTTCTCCTCCTCCGTTTCTTCCTTTATCTCGCCCACTACTATTGCGCGGACGTTTTTACCTATGACCTTGCTGAGCTCCTTTTCAAGCTCGCCGTAGCCGTGCTCCTTGACCTGATTCAAAAGCAGCAGATTGCCCGAATGTATCTCAAGCATTCCGTCTGCATTTACGTTAGCAGTGGAGTCGTCCAGCATAAAGCCTACCATTCCGGGTATAAGCTCGATACACGACTGCCAGAATTCAGGCGTTATATCGGGAAGCCTTTCAGCCTTTGGCACAAGCTGCTCGGGTGCGTCTTCGATCACGGGCTGTGCCTGCTCTGTCGGAAGCTCGGGCATTGCCTGCACAGGCTTTTCGGTGGGTGCAGACTGAGGCTCAAACTCTCTCGGGGGAGCGTATTCCTCGGGCGGCGCTTCGGGCAGCGGTATGGAGAAGTCCTCCTGTGCTGCGGGAGCGCTGTTGAACTCAGGCATAGGCGGCTCGTCCGCTATCGGAGCGGGTGCGCTCTCAACAGGAGCGGGGGCAGGTG
>JAZNWG010000175.1:0-2377 GCA_045593225.1 Oscillospiraceae bacterium | reverse complement strand
TGTTTTGAATATTTCATCAATGTCATTTCGGTTAAAGGGTATGAATACCGTAGCACCGTGCTTACGCATGGCTCTTATAACAAATTTCTGTCGTTGTGATATGACGCCGTCTGCCGCTTTCAGCTCCACAAATATTGTTTTGCCATGTCCTATAATGACGCGATCTGGGACACCTGTTTGTCCCGACAGGAATTTGTATTGGAGAAAGCCATGCTTTTCAGCCTGTTTGATGAAATAGTCTTCAAGTGTTGCTTCAGGCCGCATCAGGATCATCTCCATCGTCGTCAGATGCCACAGTATCGTTGGACCAGTTCTTATTGAAGCTTTCGCTGATGAGTGTCAGATAGTTATCTATATTGAGGTTATCGATAAGCAGCTGAGCTTCATCATCGCTCAATTCGAAAAGACTTCTGTTTTCAATGTAAACATACCAATCGGGGTCAATACCAGATACCTTGGTGATCTTAGCTTCTTTTCCGACAGGGATGTCCTTTTCTTCCAGATTGAATTTTTCAAGAATAGCCTTGGCATACGGGTCATGCTGTATAGGGATCTGGTTAAGGCGCGATCTGGTCAGCTTCTGCGCAGGTGTTACAACGCGAGCAGCTGCGTTGTTAAGATGATAAACAGGTTTGCCATATATCGTACCAAATTCGCGTTTTACAAAGAAGATACGGTTGTAATGAGCCATGATGTTGATGTCACCACTGTCACAAGCCGCCTCAAACAGACTTTGATTAAACGGTATCTTGCAAAGATTGTCCTTATAACCCTGACAGTTATCCGTTTCACCGAAGATATATGTCTGTGAGCCAACGGAGCTGGCAATGATGGTCTGATACATGTTCAGATATCTAGCCTTATCAGGAAACGCGAAACGCGAATTATACAGAATTGCCCAGCCTTTGTTCATATCGAACGGTTCAGCAAGAAAATCTTTGGTTGCATGATGTATGTTATCAGCATTTCGCAGATATTCACACAAGGCGTAGTCAATGATGGCTGCATGAGCAAGCGATTTGCTCGGATTTGGCCCCTTGTAGCAGGACAGTGAACCGCCTGATGCGGTAATGATGCCGCCTTTTTCGTTGATCTCAATACGATTGTTACTGTCTTTGGTAACAAGGTGACAAGGCTCCGGTTCAATAGCAACGTGAATATCAGCAGCTTCACGTTCAAGAATACGAGCATTTTCTTCAGCCTCAAATACGGTGAAAAGGCCATCTGTGTTGGTTGAAGTGACTTTTGCACCAGCATATGTCTGAGCCTGACCGATGCGATATGTAAAGAGCTGTCCGATTATTCGCATGGACATGATCTGATTATTCATACGAATAGGTGTAAAGAAGCACGCATCTGCTGCGCCCGATGCGGAGTTCAGGATCAACTTCGTTCCATTACGCTGGTTATCGTAATATGCACACTCTTCATCAGTGATAGCAGGATCTTTCATCAGCTTACCGTATCTTTCTTTTTCACCGAATATTTCAGCATATCGGTCATAACCGAGGCCTTCGTTCCAGAAAGCCATCATTTGAATGAGCAGATTGGGATAATAACTGGTGAAGTCTTCATGATTGCAATCATCGTTGCTGGTGAATGTGTAACACTTGTTTAACTTGTACGAACCTTTTGTATCAGGGCGAAATAAAGCAGGCTTTTTCTTAGCGATGTCTTTCCAGTCAGCTTTTGCTGCGGTAGAACCTGTTTTAAGAAAATCAGATGCTTTATATGTTTTGCCGTTATAGTCAAAACTCCAACCTTTTCGTGTTCCGGGTTGCTTCTGTTTAAGAAGCAGCGGATCAGGGAACTGTGTTCTGACTAAGTCATGCAGCTTTTCAAGCGCGTTGTACTCAGCTATATCTGAGTCATATAAGGCTTTGTTATACTCAGCACCATGAATACCGCCTACGCCGAAAGCAACGTAACAACTGGATGCGTCACCGTTTGCATCAAAGTAGGGAAGTGTCAGATTACATTTTTCGATATCCGACACGTTGCAAGCAGATAACGGCTTTTTATCCGCACGCTTATTTTGCCAGTATTCACGATATTCGTCGGAATCGTTGAAATTTTTACCCTCAATGTTATTCTTGTAGTAAAAATAGATACGATCAAATTCAGCCTGTAAATCAGGTCTGTCGGGATACAGTCCATAGAAAAATTTCCGGCACTCATCCAAGACGTTTACGCGAGGGATACCATGTTCCTTTGCTTTCTGTTCGCTTGGGTACATGAAGCTGACGGTCTCGATATCATTAAGATTTCCATATGGGCAAAGAGTACGAGCAGCAAGCTTTGCTGAACTGGAATCGATATATAAACGATCCCGACGTACGTTGTCAGAACGAATATCCGGCGCGTATTTGTCTTTGTG
>JAZNWG010000174.1:0-5907 GCA_045593225.1 Oscillospiraceae bacterium | reverse complement strand
ACCTCTATCGACACAGCAAACGCGCTGCTTGAGTGTCTTGAGATGCACAAGAGTGTAGATGATGTAGAGATGGTCGACATCACCACCATCTGACAGACGAACGATAAGCACGCATCTTCTGCGTCAACTGCACAACGGCAGCATAAACATGATGTTTATGCTGTTGCCCCAAAAGCCCGACACGATGTCGGGCAATCAAGGGCAACATGGCACAAAGCCTAGCCGTTGCACAGTTTCCTTGAATCTACGCACTTCTCGCTCGCCTAAACAGGCAATAGTCATTTGTGACTTTTCTCTATTTGTGGTCTGCGGTATGTGTGAAATCTAAATGCAATTTTTACCCAAACGGCGGGATATCCTCTCGCCGTTTTCGGATATTCCAGAAAGGAAATATAATGAAGATCGGCAAATACCCCGTTAAACATACATACAAGCTTCCGCGTATCATTGCTGACGTTCTGTCGCTCGGATTTGTGGTGCTGATAGTGTCTGCGACGTTCAACTTTTTTAAGACGTACGAGGAGTTTTATTCGCTGTTCGACACGAATAACCCGACCGCGATGGAAACGCTGCTTAAAAACGACCCGAATTACGAGTGGAAGCAGAATCTTGCGTGGATATTCCCCGCGCTGGCACTGGTTGTGCTTGTAGCATACATAGTGCTGGTGCTGAAGAGCCACAGGCTCGCGCGCTTTTCCGTAAACAAGCGCAATGCGCAGAAATGCTATGACGCATACGCATTCGGCGCGTCACTGTGCAAGATACCCGCGCTTATGATAGTGTTCGATATGATGTGTATTGCGCAGGACAAGCTGCTGATGTCGATGTACGGACTTTCATGGTTCAGCTGGCTTACGCTGCTGTGCGTTATGCTTATCCTGATAATCGTGCGTTACACGATGCACAGGCTTGTGAATATCACAGCAAAGCCGCAGGCGGCAAAGTCTGACGCTGTGCAGGTAAAGGCGGTAATTGCAAAAAAAGATGATAATGACTCGGCTGAAAACACCGATGATGATAATAAGGAGGAAATATGAGCTATTTCTGCGACAAATATCAGGTCATCGAGAAGAAGGCGCTTGCAGGCGGCATCTTCTCCGTAACAGTAAAATGCCCCGATGCGGCAAAGGCTGCCGAGGTAGGCCAGTTTGCAAATATCCTGGCTGACGGCTATACACTGCGCCGTCCTATCTCTATCTGCGAGATAGATAAGGAGCAGGGCACGCTGCGCTTCGTATTTGAGGTGCGCGGCAAGGGAACAGAGGTCATCTCTCGCGTGAACGAGGGTGAAAATCTTGATGTTCTCGGCCCTCTCGGAAACGGCTTCAACGTGCCCGAGGGCAAGAAGGTCATCGTTGTAGGTGGCGGTATCGGAGTTCCTCCGCTGCTCGGCATTGCTAAGAGCCACGGCGCGAACTGCACTGCTATCCTTGGTTTCAGAAGCTATGACAAGGTAATTCTCGACAAGGAGTTTGCGGCATTCGGTGCGAAGACTATCGTCTGCACAGATGACGGCTCTGTCGGCTATCAGGGCGTTGTTACAACTCCCCTTACAGAGGAGCTCGCAAAGGGCGGCGTTGATCTCGTGTGCGCATGCGGTCCCGAGCCTATGATAAAGGCAGTCGTAAAGGAGTGCGAGGACAACAACATTCCCTGTCGCGTATCGCTTGAGCAGCGCATGGGCTGCGGCGTGGGCGCGTGCGTGGTATGCAGCTGCATGACCGTAAGAAACGGCGTGGAGCATTATTCGAGAGTATGCAAGGACGGGCCTGTATTCGACGCTAAGGAGGTAAAGTTCAATGGCTGATCTTTCTGTAAAAATCGCGGGAGTTGATTTCAAAAACCCTGTCATCATGGCGTCGGGCGCTTACGGCAACGGCGAGTGCTATACCGACCTTTATCCCATTTCCGAGCTTGGCGGTATCTCCTGCAAGGGCATGACTATAGAGCCTAAGATGGGCAATATCCCTCCCAGAATTGCCGAGACTCCCAGTGGTATTCTGAATTCTGTAGGACTTCAGAACATCGGCGTACGCGGCTTTGTGGATTATTACCTTGACGGTCTTAAAGAGGAGGGCAAGGGCACTGTTATCATCGCAAATGTAGCAGGCGCTACCTTAGAGGACTACATTGCGGCTGCCGAGGTGCTGGAAAACAGCAGCGTTGACATGATAGAGCTTAACATCTCCTGTCCGAATGTAAAGGCAGGCGGCGCTACATGGGGCGTTACATGTGAGGGTGCTGCAGCTGTTACAAAGGCTGTAAGAGCTACCACAAAGAAGCCGCTTATCGTAAAGCTCACCCCCAACGTAACAAGCATTGCGGACATCGCAAAGGCTGTTGAAGCGGAGGGCGCGGACAGCATTTCTGTTATCAACACCCTGCTCGGCATGAGAATAGACATCAGAAACCGCAGACCTATCCTTCACAACAACGTTGGCGGACTTTCGGGTCCTGCGATATTCCCTGTTGCGGTACGCTGCGTATGGCAGTGCTTCAATGCAGTTAAAATTCCGATCATCGGCATGGGCGGTATCTCCACATGGGAGGACGCTGTCGAGATGATGCTTGCAGGCGCTTCCGCTATCCAGATGGGCACCGCGATATTCACCGATCCCTACGCACCGCTCAAGGTGACCGAGGGTCTTGCAAAGTATATGGACGACAACGGCATCAAGAGCCTGTCTGAGATCGTGGGACAGGTAAAGCCCTGGTAACAGCGATCGCATGGCACGTTTGAATTTGGTAGGGACACGGCTCGCCGTGTCCTGCGGAAGAATGTCAGGAGAGCTATAATGGAGCCTTTATTTGAAACCACTACACATTATACCTACAGCGAGATGCGGCGATATGACAGCTTTGTGCTGAACAGGATCACCTATTTTTATCTGCGTCTTGTCATTGTCATGCTGCTGCTCGTTGCGTGTGGTGTGATAGTTATGTGCCTCGGCTATCAGCTGGTCGGTATAACTATCATGATCGGCTCGGTGCTCGGAGTGGCGCTGCGTATCATGATTACAGTTGCCACAGCACCGAAGCGTGTAGGAAGCTCGCCGATGCTCAATAAGACTGCGATCCTGCGCTTTTACGCTGACCATATGACTAAGGACAACGACAACAATCATACGGAGTTTGATTATAATCAGATATATCGGCTTCGCGAGACAGAACGCAATTTTTACATCATTATTCGTGGCGTTGGCGGTATTATCATAGTGAAAGACAATTGCTCCGAAGAGCTTATCGCATTTCTGCGCGAGCATAAGATGTGACACATAAGGAGAGCCTATGAAGATAATGGCAGTAGACTACGGCGATACACGTACGGGACTTGCAATGTGCGACAAGAGCGAGTTCTTAGCGTCGCCGCTTAAGATAATCACCATGAAGGACTTTGACCGCTGCGCTGAAATGGTAGCGGAGGAGGTCAAGCTGAACAAGGCTGAAATGGTGGTCGTGGGAAATCCCATCAATATGAATGGTACCTACGGGCCACGCAGCGAGAAATGCAATCTCTTTGCCGAGAAGCTCCGCGGGCTTTGCGATGTCGAGGTGAGGATGTGGGACGAGCGCTCGTCCACAGTATCCGCCATCGGCATAATGAACGAGAACAACAAGCGCGGTAAAAAGCGCAAGGAGAGCCTTGACGCAGTTGCTGCGGCGATAATCCTTGAAAGCTATCTCGCGTACCGCAAAAATCACCCCGATGAATAAAGAAGCCGCTATTGAATGTATCGTGCGATACTGTTCAATAGCGGTTTTTTCAACTATTACTCATTTCCGTGCTGCGTAACTCTTTCATAAATACCGATCAGCGAGGGCCTGCTGTCTTGGTCTTCTGGGTCTCCGTCTGAGGCTCCTGCTTCTGGGTGGTCTTTACGTTCTGAGTGCCGAGGATATCCTCTCTGGGAACATGAGTACGCTCTGCGCGAGTCGCTCTCTCATGGCTTCTTTCATTGGCATAGACCGTAGAGGAATGATTGTTTATGGCATTGGCTTCGTCGTATTTATTTCTTTCTGCAGTGATACTATCCTTATTGGCTGTGTATTCCTTCATTTCATTTTTATATGTGTTGACCTGCTCCTGCCAGCTCTTGCTGAGGAAAGAAAAGGTCCTTACAAACCAGTTCGGCTTTTTCGGTTCATTCAGCTCGGGCCTTCTGCCGCTTATATCAAAATGGATAGGCTGATTTAATGTGTTTGTGGCAGATATAGTGGCATCAGCGGTCATGCACTTGCCGATAAGTGTGGATACATAGGCAAGCAGATGAAGCTTGTTGTCTTCAGTCACATATTCATCGGGCTTTTTTAATTGCAACGACGACAGCAGCTCGTTGTTGGTGTTCTCTATCTTCATGTTGCTGAGTATCTTCTTGGTGTCGCCTACGGTGAAATTGTCAGCGTTGAATGTATCCTTACGGAGGATTTCAGCGAACACAGGCGCACCTATCGTGTTGATGAGGTCTTTATTCAGCTGTGTTACTCTTTCTTCACCGAAAAGATTGTTAAAGACCGTTATGGTGTTTTGTGCAGCAGCGGTTCTGCTGCCGCGGCCGGCAACGGTACTAACAACATTCAGACACGCAGCGGCAGCTTCGTTTTTTGTCAGGGGTTCAACTTTTACATTGGGATCGGCGTATACTACTCTCATTATTAAGTCTCCTTACACGCAATTGAAATTTATCTTCTGTTCATTTATACGCTTTTGTTGCGGTATTGTAACAGCAGTGACTGAAAATTTGATGAAAACGTTTTACCAAAGTCTTGACAATTGACTTCATAAGCTGTACAATAATAATAGATTATTATGGGTAAAAATGCCTATCAGGAAAGGATACATATATCATGAATTTTGAAGCTGCAAGAATATTCAGTGACAATATGGTGCTGCAGTACCTGAAGCCTGTCAATATTTTCGGTACAGGCGTTGACGGCACGAAGCTTACTGTAAGCATAACAGGCGAGGAGGCTTGCTCCGTTACCACCACTGTAAAGGACGGCAGATGGCTCGCGGTGCTCCAGCCGCAGCCTGCACAGGACAGCGTTGAGCTCACCATCTCCGATGGCACAGATACAGTGAAATTCACCAATGTCGCAGTGGGAGCAGTGTGGCTTGCAGGCGGTCAGAGCAATATGGAATACGAGCTGCGCAACTGCACTACAGGCGATGAGAGCCTTGAAAAGGACGACCCTGATGTGCGTTTTTACTACACTCAGAAGCGCTCTATCGCAGACGAGTGCTTCTTTGATGACGAGCGTCATACGGGCTGGAATTTATTCTCTGACAAGGAGTCCGCAAAGTGCTGGAGCGCGGTAGGCTACTACTTCGCAAAGGAGCTGTCACAGGAGCTTGGCGTTACAGTTGGTATCATCGGCTGCAACTGGGGAGGCACATCTGCGAGCGCCTGGATGGACAGAAGCTACGCAGACGGCGAGACTTCTGTCTATTTTGAGGAATATGACGCGGCTGTTTCGGGCAAAACATTAGAGGAGCTGAAAAAGGACTACCGCGACTATCAGGAGTACCACAGAAAGTGGGAGGAAAAGAGCGCGGAGTATTATTCCACCACTCCCGATGCCACATGGGACGGCTGCCTCGAATACTGCGGCCCCAACAAGTACCCCGGCCCTCATTCTCCCCTCAATCCCATGAGCCCCGGTGTGCTGTATGACAGCATGGTGAAGCGCGTTGCGCCGTTCACCATGACAGGTGTTATCTGGTATCAGGGCGAGAGTGATATGAGTAACACCAGAGAAATGTTCGGCTCCGAGTATACCAACAGCTTCTCTGATCAGTTTGCCGAGCTTATGACTTATTACAGAAATCATTTCGGTAACAACGATTTCCCTGTGTATATCTTTGAGTTCCCCGCATGCTACGATGACAGCGGTACACCCGCTTATATG
>JAZNWG010000173.1:0-29874 GCA_045593225.1 Oscillospiraceae bacterium | reverse complement strand
GGGGGAACATCGTGGCAAAAAAGAAGAAACGTCGAGACAACAAAGCCAAAGACACATCCGAATATCTTGTTAATGCGCAACTCGTGTATGACCGCATGCAAGAAAAAATAAACTACAGATTCGATCAACCGGATTACAACGCTAAGATCAAAAAGCTGATAAAGACCGGTATCGACGAAAGAAATGACGCCGATCATATAAGAAAACTTTCAGCGTTTGATATACAGGAAGAATTCAAGACAAGCGAGCAGTATCAGCAGCGTCGCATAGACGCTCTGATGAAATATTTGCCTGTCATATCTGAAAAATACAAGGATTCATATCCTGATATGGCATTAGAATCTGCGATAATTGAAATGCTCAGCTATCCGTCTACAAATTTGCCGGATACGATACGCATCAACGGTAATGCCTGTAATCCAATCGTGATCACGCTGGCAATTGCCATATTCATCCTCGACGATCTGCTGCACAACAAAAACATATATGAAGCATTGTTGTATATACCGAACACAAAAGACGAGCTTGACAACGTCTTTTTACCGGACGACCATATGAATGACAGTCTGTTTTCAACAGATGTCATACGCGGTATGATACATCTCATCAATAATCGAGACGACGATTCTTCATATACGTACTTAAACAAAACAACAGCTGCACGTCGTTCACGACCTGAAATAACTCATCGTAAATCAAGCATCGATAAAGACACATATATGTCAGATGATGAAAACGCTGTGGCAAAGCTGAATAAGATCAGAAAAAAGGTCGACACGATGTCATATCGCGAACGCTTCGACGTGATATTGGCGCTTATGTCGCCAACAACAATAGATCGTGCGCAGCGACATTTGGAAGATAAAGTCTACGATTTTATCGACCTATCGTTAACTGCTGTCAAACCGTATTTTGACAATGCTGTCAAAACATGCACAGAGCTACTGGACTGTGCAAAAAAATTGAAAACAACATGTCATATATACGAAACATGTGTAACGGAGTCTGAAAAACGAGCGAAAGCTTTAAGCAATCGACATGTACAGTCGTATAAAAATGTAATGCTCCCTGTCAATGAACCTGTTGACAACATTGCATCAATAGCCAATATTTCGAGAGAAATCGTTGGTGATCGTGAAATAGCCTATCTTGACTATGCTCAAGCACATTATGCTACGGCTGACGCACATGCGAATTTTTCACAAGACTGTCTTGATTTCAAAAAGGCAACAACATATGTTGTAAACACGCATGGTTTTGAAAACGACGATGATGAAGAGTTGTTAAACGACATGATCGATAAAACAAAGCACTTTACGGTTATAAATCCGTTTGAAACATGCTTTGCATACTTATGGCTGCTTGAATCAGGGCATGACCTTGTCTGGCTCGTCGAAATAACTGCTGCCGTACTTGGGTTCGCAGTTCAACAGCTCCCGTGGGCTAAATGCATAGATAACCCAGTCACCAAAAATGACGAAGCTAAAGCTGCTCACGACCAACCAGAAACATCCGATATCGATGATACTGACTACAGTCATGAAGAGGCTCGATTATACGATCCCAGATACAATAATCGATGGGAATGGTCGTTACTAAAAATAAAAGAGCCCGATGAAAAAAACATACTGCCATTGAACATAGCTCAAATGTACTATATGATGAGCAGCTCACTATTACCGCGAAAACTTGACGAATATCTTGACGGTTTTAACAACACGCTGGTTAGATCCGGTATAAGCGAAGAAAACGCTGACCTGTTTCACTTGCTTATTGAAACGCACGCATCGGCAACACGCAAAATAGCCTTTCGCGACTTTGAGGATAATGCTGAATCTGATAATAACGATAATATCGAAGAACTAAAGCAAAGGCTTTCGGAAAAATCAGAACAGATATCAAATCTCAAACGCGATCTGCACAATACGCAAAAGCAGCTCAAAGACGAACAGAGCGCGGTTGATAAAATCCGAGAAAATGCTGAACTTGAGCATGATGAACTCATTGAGCTTCGTGAACTTGTGTACAAGCTTCAAAACAGCTCAGACGACAATGCCGTAACAACGGAAGATACAGCGCTGGAGCTGCCATATACACCTAAGAGCAATATCGTTGTTTTTGGTGGTCATGCGACATGGCTCAAAGCCATTAAACCGTTACTGCCGGGTATTCGCTTTATTGATCCGAACACCAACCCTGACACAAATTTGATCCGCAACGCCGACGTCGTGTGGATACAATCAAACGCTGTTCCGCACTCATATTACTACAAGGTGATGGATATCGTGCGTCAACGTAAAGTGCCCGTGAAATATTTTGCGTACGCCAGCGCTGAAAAATGCGCAATACAACTCGCTGAGCATGATATTGCAACTAACAAAGAAAGGAGTCTATAACATCATGTATGACCTCATGTATGACGTAGTTATTGACGTAGACGGCGTTTTGCTTGACATTCACACATCATTGTCACAATATCTTAATGATCAAGGTTTTCAGTATTCTGTGAAAGACGTATATACATACGATTTTAACAGATCGCTGCCGGATACTTCATCGCCGACAAACAAATTCAACACCTTGCCGCCACTGCATGCCATCAATAATGCGTTTGCCGACCCGATGTTATACAAAAATGCACCTATTAACAGTGAAGCAATATTGTATATTCGTCGGTGTGCTGAAATATACCCGTGGTTGACATTTGCCATATACACGCTTTCACCGAACGAAGATGTTAAGCGAGCAAAACAAATATTATACGATAAGTGGTTTTGCGGCATACCCAACATCAAACTGATAAGCACGCTTGACAGCAGCAAGCCGCCGCTAATGGCGAAAACAGTAATCGAGGATTGCCATTGTAATCTCAGAAAATACAATAATTCCACATATCGATATCTGGTCAACACACATTATAACCAGAAAAAATACAATCCCAAATACAACGATGTGTTCACGCATCCGCGCTTCATGCGATGCAAGAATACACTTCAGGCGGTGGAGTTGGCGATAGCCAAGGCTATCTATCTCAGACATACAGTTTCATATTGATGCTATTTTTACGCATATCAATGTTTTTTCGGACTTAGCAGTCCGACGGTCTTTTGATAACAACAAAGGAAACCAAGAAAGGAACTTGAATTATGCGTAAGAATAACAACCGTACCATTTCTCTTTTTGGTGGAATGATCACTATCGACAAAACAAAGGCTGACGAAAACATCTCAGCTATCGTGCATCTCATGCTGAGCATTGCACAGATAGGAGCAATCATCGCAGCTGTGATTTTCCTGCTTCTCACAATAGCTTGTGGTGGAGACGGGCGTATGTCCAACGGCGATCCTGTTGGCATGCTCATATTTCTGCTTGACACGATCTTATGCTGTGTTGGCGCAAAAATAGCTAACATTATGATGGAAGCGAACATGCGTAGCTTCATACGTCGACGCAAGAATCGTCAAAAGACAGAACATCACACATCCGAATCACAGCTTGAAGATATTCAGGCAGCCTGATCTCGCTATGTTATGCTGTAATATTGTTATCTAAACAATATTGCAGCATAATGTTTACACTAATGACAATAACTAACCAAACAACAGGAGGGATATATGACAAACGAACCATTAGCCGCTCGGTTTCGACCCGAATGTCTCGATGACATCATCGGGCAGGAGCACATTCTTGGTCCCGGCAAAATGCTGACAAGATTGATCCAATCTGACAGCTTTGGCTGTTTGATCTTCTATGGTCCGCCCGGAACAGGTAAAACAACTATTGCGAATGTCATCGCTAAAACCACTAATGCGGAATTTCATGCTATCAACGCTACGACCAGCAGCAAAGCCGAGATGCAGAAAATAATTGCTCAGGCTGAAAAAAATATTGCAAATGGCAAGCGAACTATTATGTTTATCGATGAGATACATCGTTTTACCAAGGCGCAGCAGGATTACCTGTTACCGTATACAGAAAACGGTGTTATCACACTCATTGGCGCGACTACTGAAAACCCGTATTTCGAAGTAAACAACGCACTTATTTCACGCGCAACAGTCTTTGAGCTAAAGCCCATTAACCGTGAAAACATGCAGAATCTGATCATTAAAGCGGTTTACGACAAAGAAAAGGGCATGGGTGAATATAACGCTGTCATTTATAATGACGCTGTAGAACTTCTTGCTGATATCGCAGATGGCGATGCACGCAGATGTCTCAATGCTGTTGAACTTGGTATCAAGACTACTGAACCCGACCCGAACACCGGCAAGATCGAATTCACACTTGAAGTCGCTAAAGAAAGTATACAAACGCGCGTCATCAAATATGACAAAGACGGCGACAACCATTACGACTCGATTTGCGCTTTTATCAAGTCAATGAGAGGATCAGATCCGGATGCAGCCGTCTATTATCTGGCACGCATGCTGCAGGGTGGGGAAGACATCAAGTACATCGCTCGCCGCATCATGATACACGCAAGTGAAGACGTAGGTATGGCTGACCCAATGGCTCTTGTGGTAGCAACAAACGCTGCACTTGCCGTTGAAAGAGTGGGTATGCCCGAAGCACAGATCATTCTTGCTCATGCTGCGATCTACATCGCAATGGCACCTAAATCTGCGAGCGTCATCAATGCAATTCAGGCAGCAAATGACACTGTTCGCAAAACAGGCAATTTAGCTATACCTTCATATCTGCAGGACGCCCACTACAAATCAGCAGCAAAGCTGAACAGAGGAATAGGATATCTGTATCCCCATGACTATCCGAATCATTGGGTACAACAACAGTATCTTCCCTCTGAAATAGCGAATGCAACGATCTACGAGCCCACAAACATAGGCTTTGAAAAACAGATAAACGATTATCAAAACGCAATACGACACAAATAACAGAAAGGATATTACCAAACTATGATTGTTACTATCACAAAAGACAGATATGATGAGCTGGGACTCGGCATAGACAAAGAATCATGCACAGATTACTTGTTTTGTTGGAACAATGACGATAAAGAACACAAGGGTCTTTGCTGCGATGCTATTCCAAACATGACCATTGATGAGGCTATCGAAGCCGAGATGGATTGTCCAAACTTAGATAACGATCGTCTCCGCGCCGAAATGACCGATGAAGAATACGATGCGTGGCGACACAACAGGCTTCGTGTCAAACACTAATCGCAAAAAAAGATACAGAGGTGGAAAAAACATAATGCTGACTATTCTTATGGGCATGTCTGGCAGTGGTAAAGACACTGTCCAGACAAAGCTTGTGGACGAATATGCTTTTGAACGCATCGTTCCCGTGACTACACGACCTATACGTGAAGGCGAAACCAATGGAATCGACTATCACTTTGTTTCAAAAGATGAATTCACAAGAATCATCGAACAGAACAGATTCATTGAATACCGTTCTTACAACACTCTCGTAAACGGTAAACCGGACACGTGGTATTATGGTTCTTTGAAACAAGACCTCGATCCGGATAAAGACTATTGCATCATTCTTGATGTACAGGGTACAAAAGACTTTGTAGAACATTACGGCAAAGAAAACTGTTTTGTAACAGAAATCACCGTCCGTGATGACGTGCGCGAACAAAGAGCCGCGAGCAGAGGTTCATTCGATAAGACTGAATGGGACAGACGACTTGCAGATGACCACAAAAAATTTGCACCCGATAAAACTGAGAGCGTCATCAATTTTACGATCGACAATACATATGACAATCTGGAAGAAACAGTGCTCTCTATATTGGATGCATTGGATGCATATGTGACATACGAACGGGAAGATGGGAAGCAATATGTCGTGCAAGAAGAACGACACGCCCATAGTTACTGGGAACCTCCCGAAATCACATATCGTGTTTACGATATGGAAACGCTCAAAGCCATACGTTTGCAAGAAGAAACATTTACCCTCAAAGAAGACTTGGCTGCATATTTTGAATACGGATTTGAAGCTGTACAGGGACTTCCGGCAGAAGCGTTTAGTATTGATCATATCTCCGTAGAGCAAAACACCGTTGATAACGACTGTTTGCTTACTGCAATTGTTAACGTGATATATGACGATGGCGTATCAGGAAACAGCGAAAACGCAGATTTTACAGTTACGCTTTTTTCAAACGAAACCGTTTCAATACATCTGACGGAGATGACCAACAATGCGCCTGCGAACTTTCTTGGCAAATACGAAAATAGCTTGGTCAAAGCGCTGACGCTAGGAATACATGGATGGACAAAAGAAAGTCCAGTATTCCGTAAATTGAAAGACAAGGTGGTAAAATGATACTTGATTTTAAAACATTGTTGAACACAGAACCCTATAGCTTTCTGCGAAACTGTGCCGAACTGAATGACAATATAATATTACTCACGCTCGGCGGCAGCTATGCGTACGGCACAAACATAGAAACATCTGATGTAGATATACGTGGCATAGCGACAGAAAGCAGAAACGCACTGCTTGGTCTGCCATCAAAGAATATAAATGGTTCTTTTGAATCATTTGTGAATGAAAAGACTGACACTGTTATATACAGCTTGCGTAAGATAATCAGCTTGTTGCTGGATTGCAACCCCAATACCATCGAAATGCTGGGTTGCAAGCCCGAGCATTACATTTATGTGAACAAATATGGCAAAATGTTGCTCGATAACGCGCATCTGTTCTTAAGTCAACGTGCTATACACTCTTTCGGCGGCTATGCTAACGCACAGTTACGCAGACTGACTAACGCACTTTCCCGCGATGCTTATACACAGGCAGAAAAAGAGAAACACATTCTCGACACGCTGCCAAATGCAATACACGCTTTCAATAACTCACACCCTAAGATCCCATCAGATGCACTCGATTTGTATCTTGGTGATTCGACAAAAGACGGATACGAACAGGAGATACTGATGCGAGTGCATTTGGAAGACTATCCGCTGCGCGACTGGCAGGCATTACTGGGTGACTTGAACAGCGTGGTGCGCAGCTTTGAAAAGCTGAACAAGCGTAATCACAAGAAAGACGAACGGCATTTGAACAAGCATGCTATGCACCTGATCCGTTTGTATCAGATGGGAATTGACATACTTGAAAATGGTATGATAAAGACATACAGGGATGGTGCCGATCATGAATTGCTGATGTCTATACGCAACGGCGAATACATGAAGACAGATGGGACATACCGCGCAGAATTTTTCGAACTTCTCGATGCATATGCACAGCGTCTGGATAACGCAAAAGCTAACACGTGCCTGCCCGAACAACCTGACTATGTTGCTGTCAACGAAATGTTAATATCAATAAATGATGATATAATACACAACAAGTGAGGTGAAACAATGATAATCCGTTTAACATTCAGAGACAGTGATTGTGTTCATTACATAACAGACTTCTGCGTGAATCTGAGTGAAAGAATGTTTGGTTATCAAACACATCCAGAGATCAAATGTCCGCAACTACCGCCCGATTTCACGCACAGGAAGCGTTTTGACAAGTATGTGCGTGAATATGATCAATACAGGCAAGCGTGTAATCGACTTGAAACCGAAAGACGACGACTGATGTCGCCTCACGCACGATACAAGAAAAACACAGATGATTACAGAATCATTTGCGATGAGATCAGGCGCCTATGGCTGCAATATGCGAAAGACAACGATTTGGAGTCATGTGAATATATCCACATATCCATCTGTCATCAGCTTACGGAAAAAGATGAAAACAGGGAAGTGGTTTACTACTTCACGGCTCTCAACCAAAGCATCACAATGTAAAGGATAAGAACCATATATGAAAATAAAAACTATCAGCATCATACTGATCAAAGTCGTCATTATCATTGGCGTCATAATCGGCTGTAACGTATATCTCAATACATTATCTGCCGAAGTAGCCAACGAATTGGCACTCCATCAGATGACTGATGCACCTGATTCCAGCGCTGTTATTTACTGGTACACAACATTAACAAACCATTTGTGGCTACTGCCCGCAACACTATCGTTACTCTTGTTCCTACCCGAAATAATCAGCTGCACAAAATACATTATCAACAAACACAGAAAGGACAACAACCATGATAAAAACATTTAAGATCGCCGCAGTCCTCATTGGGCTCATCGCTTGCTTACTCTGCTTTACAGGCTGCAAGCCTTACGACGTACCTGAATTCGTAACTATTGAAGCATCTCAGACTGCCTTTCTTATCCCTCTTACGGGCGATACTTCCGATCAGGCAGCATTCGCTTCAGAAGAGCTCCTTGAGCAGCATAAGGTTGCTACTAAGGAAATTCAGATTCCGCATCGTTGGGTGCAGACCGGAAGAATGGAAACACAAGGTGAGTGGCGTGCGTCTGCTAAGCTTATCGTTGTAAATCGCGCACCCGTTACTCGTGAATGGGTATCTGGTACTGATGCCGCTACATCACAGGGAACTGCTATCTTCGGTGAGTCTCTTGACGGCATCGGCGTTTACGTAGGTATGAACTGTTCGGCGCAGATAGACGAAGCTAATGCAACCAAGTTCCTGTATCGTTACAACAACACTCCTCTTGCTACCGTTATCGACACAGATATCAGAGCAATGGTTGAAGACGAGTTCAACAAGGCAGTCGGAAAGTACAACATCGCTGATCTGCAGGCAAATAAAACAGACATCATGAACAGTGTGGTGTCTAATGTCAAAACGCATTTTGCTGAATATGGCGTTACGATCACTGTGCTTGGAATGAAGGAGGGTATCTCCTATGAGAACCCCGCTATCCAGACGGCCATCGACGAAAAGTTCTCCTCAGAACAGCTTCTTACAACTCAGCAGAACCTCAACGAAGTTGAGATCGCCAAGGCGGAAGCTGCTGCAGAAGCCGCTAAGATCAAGGCGGAAGCTGACGCAGAGGTTCTTCTTATCGCAGCTGAAGCCGAAGCCGAGGCAAACGAAAAGATCGCTAACTCGCTTACACCTGAGCTTGTTGAGATGAATAAGATCGATAAGTGGAACGGTGTTTTACCGCAGGTACAGGGCGATTCCAATCCCATTATTGACATCAACGATTGATATGACAACAAATACACAGCGGCGCAGCCGCTGTGTATAAACAGAAAGGGACGTACAATGCGAAACGTTAATCGCAACAAATATCCATATAACCTCGCCTATGACATCATTGAAAAAAACATAGATCTGCCTGCTGACATTCACGGCTCGATCGACTATATCATCACCCGATTACCCGAACATGAGCAAATGTTATTGCGTATGCGATACAAAGATGCAAGAAGCTATTGTGAAATAAGTGATGCAATGGGCGGCAAAACCGTAAACAGCATTCAAAACAATATCGACAGAATATTGAAAAAGCTGCGCACATCGAAATACAAACAGTTTGTAACCAAAGGCGTAGCAAAAATGCTAAAAGCTGAAAAAGAAAGCACACGGAGAAAAATTCGTGAGCTTAAAAACACAATATCAACATTGTTAAAAGCATCAGCTGAACCAAAACGACTCGTGACTGATAAAACAATAAACAATATGGCACCGATCGAACACCTGGATCTATCGCCTCGCACACACAATGCGTTGAGACGAGCAGGAATTGATTTCATAGGTGACATCCTTGTGTTGGATTCAAAAACCTTATCCTCGATCAAGGGTCTGGGTCGTAGCTGCTGCGATGAAATAATCACCAAGCTCACTATGCACAATTATCCCACAGATGGCTTTTACAGCATGATAAAACACTTACACCCTGACACATCGATATAAAGGAACGACAACATGACCAATAAAAATAAAAACGAATATCCGTACAATCTCATAACAGACGTCGTTGACGGAGATTGTCTGCTCCCGTTTGACGTTGAAGGTTCGCTTGAATACGTATTGACAACATTGCCTGAGCGAGAGCGCAACGCTGTCATAATGTACTATAAAGACAAAATGACATGTGCGGCAATAGCTAAGATCAATAACGTAACCACAGAAAGAGCTCGTCAGATCATCTCCAGAGCGCTGCATAAACTCAGACACCAGACCCGCATTCAATACATAACAAAAGGCGTGTCGGGTATAATCGAAGAGCAGAAAACAAAGTTTCTCCGCGATGAGCTGAGTGAGATCAAAGCCCTTATCGCGGATTGCGACGCAATCCCGACCACCGATGCAAGACGAAAGCGTAGTACGCCGCTCGAACATCTTGACTTATCCGTACGCAGCTATAATTGTCTGTATCGAGCAGGAATACGGACACTTGGTGCGATCGCGGATCTTTCACCGGAAAAATTAGCTGATATCAGAAATATCGGTCGACGCAGTTATTGCGAAATCGTGGACACGTTAGCAAAATGTGGATATCCAACTGATGACCATAAACTATTCCTGAGCGGAGGACATGCATAATGGCAAATAACGACTTACAAACACGCATGAGAACATACGAAAACGTCACTCGCACCCATCTCACAAGACGGATGCCTGTTATAATCAGGCTTGACGGCAAAGCCTTTCATACGTTCACAAAGAGGTTTGACAAGCCGTTTGATGCTGTTTTGAGTCAGGCAATGTATGAAACAACATTGTATCTTTGCAAAAATATCAGCGGATGCGTTCTCGGATACACACAATCCGACGAGATCACACTGGTACTCTGCGATTATAAGACCACATCCTCGCAAGCATGGTTCAACAACAATGTCCAAAAGATGTGCTCAGTGTCAGCGAGCATGGCAACAATGGCTTTCAACGCCACATTTGCCAAAATCGTAAACGATATGATGCAGACTGACACAGGTAACTTTACACCGGAAAAGACCCAACGCATAGCCGCATACAATGCTGCAATAAAGAACGGCGCGATGTTCGACAGCCGCGTATTTAACATACCCAAAGAAGAAGTCAACAACTGCTTACTGTGGCGCCAGCAAGACGCCACACGTAACTCGATCGAAGCGTTGGCGCAAGCCCATTTTTCGCATAACGAACTGCAGAACCTGAACTGTAATCAATTACAGGAGCTGTTATGGCAGAAAAAGAACATCAATTGGAACGACATACCTGTTCCATACAAACGCGGTGTCTGCTGCATCAGAGTAGCGCTTGAGAAAGAAACGCCGAATGGCACTGTTACCCGAAACATATGGATGATCGATTGTGACATCCCAATATTCTCACAAAATACAAATTACGTAAACGATCGTATTACATTTGTGTAACAACGAGATCACATGATAGCCAAAAACAAATGGGGAAGAGGTGACAACAATGGAACAGACGGCTTTGGCGAAAGCCGCTATCGAAACGTTGGCCATGGTATGTGGGCAAGAACTACAAAAAGGCGATGCATATAAACATCGCCGAACATCTATACAAAATGCAATTGCTGTGAAACTTGAATTGACAGGCGATAGAGCTGGTACAGTGCTGATACGCTTTAACGAAGAAAATGCCAAGAAAACAGCAAGCGCTATGATGATGGGTATGCCTGTCGAAGAACTCGACGACATGGCGCTCAGCGCACTTGCCGAGTTAGGCAATATGATAATAGGCGGTGCGTCCATTCATCTGTCTGAGGCGGGTGTTAATACCGATATCACTACACCAACGTTGCTTACGGGTGATGTGGACATAACGGATACCATATCGATACCACTCAGTAACAACGACATGCGAATAGTATTAGACATCAACATATCGACATAAGAAGAAGGTGAGAACATGATATATGTAACAGGAGATACACACGGCGAAGTAGATATATGCAAGCTGTCTCGTCGTAACTGGCCTGAAGAAAAGATGCTGACTGAAAATGATTTTCTAGTGATTCTGGGTGATTTCGGGTTCCCATTTTTCGATAAAAATATTATGGAAGCACGTGGTTACATGCGTGAATACCAATATTGGACACAGTGGTTGGCAAAAAAGCCGTATACAATTCTGTTCATAGACGGCAACCACGACAATTTCAATTTCTGGGACTCCCAGCCTATAACAGAAAAATGGGGCGGAAAGGTACAGCATCACCCTGATATTCCTAATGCCTACCGTTTGATGCGTGGCGAAATATATGAGATCAACGGAAAAAAGATATTCACGTTTGGTGGTGCGGTATCAACCGACAAAATTAGTCGTATCAAAGATGTTTCATGGTGGGAACAAGAACAGGCAACAAATGAACAGATCGAATATGCTCGCAAAAATCTTGCTGCACATAATAACACCGTCGATTACATCTTCACACATACCATGCCGCAAGAGATCATCCGCTCAATAGGCTACCTGCCAATACCTGACAATGGTGCTGAGTATTTTGATGAAGTACTGCACACCGTTAATTACAAAATATGGGCTTGTGGACATTTTCACAGAGACGGCATTGATCCCGATTACAGAATACGTCTGTGCTACAAAGATATTGAAAACATCAATATAACTGAACAAAAAATCAACACAATGAGAGAGGATGAATACAATGCTTAAGTATTTACTGCTCGGAAGAACAGGCTCAGGACGAGAATTCTTTCAGAAATTGCTGCTGGAAAACAAGATCAGCGTCGCCCGTTCATTCACAACTCGCCCTCCTTGTAACGAAACCGTATTCGAAGATTCTTCACACTGCTACATTACGGACAAACAAATGAATGAAATAAGCAATCGTGTTCTGGAAACAGAACACAATGGCTACAGATATTGCTACACTCGCACATTATTGGAATGCAGCCTTGTAATTCCGATCGATCCCGAAAATGTCAAAACAATATGTGAAATGTTCCCTGACACTGCGTTTCGCTTTATCGAAATCGTGGCGTCAAACGAAGATCGTATAAAGCATGCAGTCGCTGACGCCGAGGACAAGCTTACAGCTGAAGAAGACTTCATTGCTGCATGTGAAGAAGAAAACGAAGCATTCTGCAAATTTGAAGATATTATCACAGAGCAAACGCTCGGCATCGACAATCTGATGGCAGGTCATGTTATAAATAACGATTTTACATCTGATTCCGACGTATACGGTTTTATTGAGAACATCACGAATAGCTATCGTGTATTCACAAAGATGCTCAAAATCATCGATACACTCAGAGAACATGACATACTGACATATTCTACAGAAACGAACACGTATACGCTTTGTATGGAAGACAAAAATACAGGAGAGCCTTATAACATACAGCTCTCTGCTGACAACATGGCTGAGCAGATCATTTTTGACCCCAATGGCATGTTTCATACCATGTCAGCATGGCTCGCTCTCGAAGAAACTGAGATATGAACATATGAATAAAACAACAAAATAATTGATTTTACCACCAATGACGCCGCTAAGCGGCGTCGGTTTTTCAACAAATTCAATTAAAAAAGAGGTTACACATGCTATGAACTTGGAAACATATATCACAGACGAAGCAAAAATCGAAGAGATCAAAAACGAATATGTGGACAGTAATGTGTCTATCAAAGATATGTTAAATGGAAAATATTCAGATCTGCCGATAGAAGACAAAACAAATCTTATCTGTTGGAGTGCCGACAACGAAAGATTCAAAGTTTTAAAAACAGGTGAGGTGGTAAACAAGTACACAGTTGACGAGTTGAGAAAAATCGTCAAAGGTTACGCAAAAGAAGATGGGTGCATTCACTACATTTTGGAAGAATCAGATGGAGCTATCACACAAACCTGCGAAGAATGGCTTGATTGCAGCATTGACGAATACTGTAAGGAAAACAACATAAGAATACGGGAAACGATTTGTCCGTAAAAGAACAAGGAGAATACAACAATGAAAGAATTTACAGCAGAATTTACAGCACCTAGTGGCTACGGTCATTGTATTTGTACAGCGGATACGATTGCAGAATTGTATGAAATATTAAACAAACGAGGCTTTAAATACGCAAAGGACTCATTTCGCGACGCTCTTAAATGGGAAAAAACAGACAAAAAGACATTTTACGGAACGTTGATTAGAATCGACAGAGGCGAGCGGGAAATGACGGAATACACATCTCTGTAAGGAACTTAATAACATTGAAATATACAAATGCTAAAAAGCTGCACAATGGCAATAAAGTGACCGTAAAATCCACAAACAAAACATTAACCACCATACGAGTCTATTCTCCGAGACCAACAAACATGATCTACAGAAAAAGCGTATTGATCGAGTGTGATGATGGAAATATGTATCATCATACAGACATACGATAACACAAAAGAGGTAAATAACACATGCTCTACACAGAAATGACCAAAAAAGCGCTCAAAATATGCTTTGACGCGCACAAGGATCAGCTCGATAAAGGCGGGCTACCTTACGTATTCCACCCATATCATCTTGCCGAACAGATGAGAGACGAGGATACTATTATAACAGCTTTGCTGCATGATGTGGTTGAAGATACAGATATAACATTCGAAGATCTCGAAGCTGCCGGTTTCTCTGATACGATCATTGAAGCTATCCGACTGCTCACTCACAAATCGCATCTGTCAGACAAAGAGTATATCTCTTATATTGCTGCAATAAAAGACAACAAAATAGCTAGACGCGTCAAGCTAGAAGATTTACGACACAACAGTGATCTATCAAGACTTAACACCGTTGGTACAGCTGTTTTGAACCGCAAAGATTTATACCATATAGCAATGCTAATACTTGAGGAGGCTTAAAAATGACTATCAAACCATTAACTTTGCAGCAACGCGATATCATCACTGAATTAAAGACACATCTTCAAGCCGAAACACAAAAACATTGTACAACAGCAGGTACCTCATCTGAAGCTTATAATAAAGGCTGTATCGATACATACAGCAACATCATCACGCTTCTTGATGAGCTTTTGTCAGCAAAAGTCACCAGCTGTGATGATTGCCCTGACCATTTGCTTTGTCCCAATGCCAAAAGCGACATATCTATGCACTGCGGTATGCTGCGATAACGACTAACAGAAAGGAATCATTCAACCATGAACAACGAAATCAGAATAAGAAACACATCCGCCACAATTTGCGACCTGTTTGAGGAATTACTTGATGCCAATGACATCACAATACCCAACGAAGAGCGAACAGGTGATGAAACAGAAGCTCGTCTCTACGGTGACACATACTCCGAGCTCGAAGACGCTGTGACCGAGATTCTGGCAGACTTATGCAAGGAAGTCAAGGCAAACCCTGATACAGAGATCAACGTCGATGAATATTGATCGACAGCATTAAGAAAGGATATAATATGTCACTTGATACAAGACTCGCACGTCACGCGAAGAAAACTTCACACTACTCGTCTGTTCAGACCAACAAATCCGCTCATCTGACAAAATATGATGAACAGCATATCCGAGATGCTATCGCTGCTGCCATCGACGACGAATGCGGTTACGAAAAAGACAACATCACAGCTGTCGGTTGGTATTTTCTGCAGAACGAAGCTCCTGATATCATTTTTGATAAAATATCTCTTGATTATGTCGCCGGCGACTTTGATTCAATCAATGATATCAACGAAGACGTTGCTTACAGCTATCTTCAGTCAGAAATCAATGATTACGAAGAAGAACATGGCAACATAAGAAGCTATTGTTGATAGGAGGTAAAACGTGGATAAACATATTAAAAATAACAAAATGCTGGCACATATTTTTCGAGACATTGATTATGTCAAGAAAGCTATGTATCTTTACGCCTTTATGAAGAACCGTTGTGACAATAATTATGCCGATCCGATAAAACTGTTCAGCCAATACAACATAATATCCTGCTCGTCATTCAACATGGTTCGAAAACATCTCGATTACCTGATGCTGGAGCTCAATGAAATGATAACGGATTTGCGCCGACAGCTTGACGACGGCAGCAAAGAATTGTTCAGACAAAACGGCATAAATTCAAAAACACTGACATGGGACATCATTGATAGATTAGATTGGGGTGTATACTGCCCTGATTCAAATCTGCCCAGAGAATACCACGAAGTTGCCGTTCCGATCGTTCTCAGACATCTCATCGACTGCATTTTTGACTTGCTTGCTTGTGAAAAGGGTGAATACACCGTCACAAATAATGCATTGGGTATAAAGATTTCTGTAAAATCCGAAAACATTGCCGATGAGCTGGCAACTGTCATACCTAACATAACAGTGCGACACGGAGAAAGATTTCTATACAAAACCAATAACGCTGATACAAAAAGATTTGATTGTAAACTCAGCAAATTTACGCTCGTGGACAAGATAAAGACTGACACATCGGCTACCGTCGATGTGAAAACATTCGATATCATTCTCATCGAAAAGCCTGGTGAAACAGGACTGACCAAAGATGAGATCATCAAGCTGTGTAATTACGTTCAGACAGAAGTATATCCTATCGAGATCGAAGCAAAGACGGCTGAATGCTCGGCTATGGGCTTCATCACAAACGAAGCCGCTGACTGTCTTGATTTTGATTACGTTGCATCCGGACTCAGTGACTTCATTGCTCTTATTCTGGATAATATGAACAACGAATCTGAGACTGAAACATATGAATTCAGAGGTCTGAAGATCAAGCTCACACGAAACATATGACAACACAACACAAGGAAACGACAACATGAAAAACAGACCCAAACAGTATTATGTAGGTTACACTACAAGAGGCACAGTCGTATCGACTAGCCTAGCCATGTGCAAAAAGCTTATGGACGAAGAAATGGCGAACGGCTTTGTAACTGCCCAAGAAATGACGATACAAGGTGAAAGAATCAACGGAACGGCTATATTCAAATGGTGCGACAATGCTTATTACATGATAGAATATCGAAGATATATTGCTGATACATTTGACGCAGCGTGGTCATTTGTATTTGATTGCGATGACACCACAGCTATTGAATGTTATACCGGATTCTTTGCTCCATGGCGAAAAACAATCGGCGGAGGATAAGCAAAAATGATAACATACGGGTTAACAATAATCAATACTGACCCTGAAATAATGACAGGTGAACGAATATCTGAAACTAAGCTTTTTACAACGACTGCTGCAAGAAATGAAGCCGCGTTTGCTGAATACAAAACACGCTTCAATGATTTGCTTGCCGAAAAACTTATTGATCGATATATGATGCCTCGACGTTTAAGCAAAACGCAAGCATATCACAAACTTGCTAATGGCAGACCGCTTGTTATTCAGTGCGAGGAATTCCACGTCAACATTGAACCTTTTGAGATCGATATCGAACCCTAAAGTACAAAAAGGTGCAAATAATATGTGCGAAAACATTGAAAAAGGTGCAAATAATGGCAGCTGATATTTATCACGCATATCACACGGCTCGATCGAGCCGTGTATTTTTGCAACAGATAACAACCACAGAAAGAAGGTAAGACACATCATGCAGACACAGTACACATGCATCAAGATATATCCTGAGCTAAACAATGCATATTTTGTAATGCTTTACGGGGAATTGAATGATGCAGCTATCCATGATTGGATACATAAGCATACGAAACACACTGTTTCATGGGAACGCATCTCCGACCCCGATACATATCTCAAGAACAATTAAGAAAGAAGTGACTGATATGGCAACAAAATATGTTCTTGTCGGTTACGACAAGGATAGCGATAATTACGATATTCTGGAAACAGACGCTGAATTGATCAACATCAAAAACAAGCTTTATGCAACGATCACTGGTGCCAATAGGAATCAAATACGTGAATATGGCTCGTATCGAACACCCGATGGCCAGCCGTATGACTGGTTGGAAATATACGATGAGCAGGAAATAGGTCAGCTTGATAAGCGCATGTGCTACACTAAGTTCAACTACACCGTCGGATTGCTCGAAATCGTATGGTGCAACTCACAACGCCTTGCTCGACCCAGACGATCTTAAGAAAACCACCCGACGATAGCTGCCACATATGTGGCAGCTATTTTTTGCACAAAACAAGTCCAAACATGTTGATTTATGAACACGTTTATGGTATAATATATGTATGAAACCGAGCCGCCGCAGGCGGCTTATATCAATAAATTAGATCGGCGAAACATCCGATCGGAAAGAAGGATATCAACTATGTACAGAATTTCAAAAGATGAATACTATCTTGGTATTGCAGAAGCGGTGCTTCGCCGCAGCACGTGCATTCGTCGCAACTATGGTGCGGTGCTTGTAAAAAACGATGAAATCATCTCAACAGGCTACAATGGCTCGCCCAGAGGCGAAGAAAACTGCTGCGACTGGAACACATGTCCCAGAGAAGAGCAGGGTGTTCCAAAAGGCGAAAGATACGAACTTTGCGTGGCGATCCACGCCGAAGACAATGCCATCACGTCAGCCGGCAGAGATAAAGCCTTGGGTGCAACACTTTACATCGTGGGTAAAGAGCGCGATGGACGATATGCTAACCCCGCACCGTGTCTCATGTGTCGCAGAAAGATCATTAACGCAGGAATTGCACGCGTTGTCGGTCTCATTGATGGTATCCCGACCGAGCTCGACATACATACATTGTTGTAAAAGACTATGGCAGAAAGGATGACACATATGTACAACAAGGAAAACGACATCAGATTGATCAATGTGTTGTTAAATTCCATCAAAAGCGACACCACGGCTTATTGTGATCTGTTCAAGACTGTTCTGGAAAACTTCCTCAAGGAAAACAGACTTGACGGTAACGTACTGCGTCATGGCAAAGATATCGGCATGCTTGATATATCGGAAACAACGCACGTCGTAACCGTTGACAACAAAAATATCATCATCGAAATACCGTACTGCGTCACATTCCGTCCATATAAGAAAGACGGAACACTGAGCAACACGCATAGGATCGATCGTGATATCGACACATCGTCACCGACCGCATATCTTGCAAGTCTGCTTAAGATATATACACCCACTGAATAATAATTACAACAAATCGTCTGCCTGAGAAGGCAGACGAGTATGTTTTAAACAATTATTGCTTTTGTGTAAAAAGCGTGTTATAATAACACTATGAAGATCATCAAAGAAATAACAGCAAACGAAAGGATCAAAAACACATGAACATTCTGATCAAAGACACGACTCGTGAAGAACGAGAGGCTATAGTAAAAAACGGAATTGCACTGTCAACACTGGACTCAGCGCCACCGACAGAGAAAGGAATGGCTCTTTTCAACAAATACATTGAAGGAGAAATGGAGCTTGCAGAAATAACAACCGCACTTCTGGCTCCATACAAAAATAACAATGCGTGATCCATATTTGTATCAAGATGTCGATGTGCTCGAAAACAAGCTCGGCATCAAAGATGAAAACGAATTAAATGACATTGAGCGCGACATAACAGCGAGCCAGCTCATGCAGATAGATTCTGTAAAAGGGAACTTCGACTATGAACATTACAAAAGCATACACAAGTTCGTTTTCGGAGACATATTTGATTGGGCGGGCAAGGAGCGCAGCGTAGAGATACACAAGGGCGAAGATGTATTAGGCGGCATGTCGGTACGATATACATATCCTACTGAAATTGCCAAAAATGCAAAAAAGCACTTTGCTACGCTTAACAAAACCAATTGGGCAGACATGCCCATCGAAACACGTGCTGAACAATATGCCAAAACGATCTCTGCATTATGGCAGACGCATCCGTTTCGTGAGGGAAACACCCGCACCACGATAACATTTGCCTGTCAATTTGCGGATGCGCACGGTTTTCCTATGGACCGACAAATATTCGCAGAACATGCAAAATACACACGAAACGCGCTTGTAATGGCGTCTATTGGCGAATACTCTGAATACGAACATCTTACGAAAATATTCAAAGACAGCATGACGCGAGGTGTAGAGAAGCAAAAAACAATAACAGCAGGTATTGACAACAAAAACAGCACACGTTACAATACTGTTATAGACATGACTGTTCCTGAAAACGATAACGGCGTAAACGATAATTCATACGAAATTTGATATGTTGACAAACAACTGATCATCATATATAATTAAAATATCAAAAATCGAAAGGATGGTGACTCATGTATTACTTAATGAACAAAGACAAAATGGTTGCATTATTGCGTATCATAACCGATACGGATGAATCCAAGCTTATAGAAACTATCAAAACATATGATCGAATGCCCATCGGCCTTAAAGACATTGATGCGTGGGTCGATAACAGAAAAGCATCCAAGCATAATGCACATTTGCAAAATCTGATGATGCGGATGGGCTGCCACGACATTGAGGGCTTTATCAAAATCACACACGCCGCATCAATAAATGACACATTTTGGATCAAATCGGTCGATGATGAAACAACATGGGATCAGATATCTTTGTATCAAAACCAGTTTACCGAAACGATATCAAAACTTGCTTTCGAAGGTGTAGGTCTTTACGATGGTGGTTTCTCAACCACTACACCTGAATTCACGTGTGATGGTTCTTTCAGAAAATGCTTTAGAAAAGAACCGTTTACAGGAAAATTCAATTCAGACATTTTTCTGTACAAAAGAGGAGAAGAATACGGCAAGGGTCTGGAGCCATATTGTGAAAAACTGGCATCAGAAATAGCTGCACATATTAGTCCGGACAATCATGTCCCATATGATCTGACAATGCTGCACGATAAGCTTGCATCCCGTTGCAATCTATTCACAAATGAGCAACAAGGCTATGCATCATATGCTAAGATCACAAATGCCCAGCGATTACGTTTTTCGGATATAAATAAATACTATGAAAGCATTGGCTCAGAAGATACTTTTCGAGAAATGCTTGTCATAGACGCATTGTGTTTTAACGAAGACAGACATGCCGGAAACTATGGTGTTATATTTGATACAGACACTCTTGAAATCAAAAGAATGGCACCTGTTTTTGACCTCAATATCTCATTTTTCCGAAATGCCACACCCGATGATTTTTCGCACATGGGTGACACCATATATAAAACCAAACCTAAAATAGGTGATGATTTTACACGCATCGGACAAATTGCGATGACAGACAAGCTGCGAGACAGAGTCAAAGACTTATGTGATTTCAAATTCTCATTCAGAGGGGATGACACATTTTCACCAGAACGTGTCAAAATGCTTGAAAAAATCGTTCAGAAACAAGCTAACGCACTTTTGTCGAAAGACAAACTGTTGACAACCGACGTTTTCTTCTCACAAGAAGCACAGACGGCAATTCAACAGCATAAAGAACAGCAAAAAGCTGAAAAACAGCTGAATGAGTTTCTCGGTATGCTTGACAACACATCGTTTGACGAAAACATAGTCATCAGCCATTGTGTATCTACAAATGTCGTTAGTTGCTATGTCGAAAATGAAAACTCGATGATCACGCTTGATTTTCTGACAAAACAGCTGTCGATATCGCATAACGGACAACATGTCGAAATCGATCAATTAGCAACATATGACGCCGATTTCATCAAAACGTACAACATTGTGAACGACAAATGGCAAGCACACAATAATATGGCAAACAAAACAAATCCGTTTAACAACAAGATGTTTATGCGGGTGGAAGCAAATTCGATGCTGTCTCAAATAAAAACTGACGAACCGACAACTGTTTCTGACAACATTGATAATGCCGATGATATCAATAAAAAATAAGGACGCTGTGAAAACAGCGTCCTTATTGTTTTTAGAAGGGAAGAAGGTGAAGGAAGAACACGTTTTAGATGTCCTTAATTACAACTCTGTCTCATCATTTGTGTGCGCAAACGCGCCATATAATCGTTGATGAGCTGTCTGTCAACAGGAGACATATCAACAAATTCACAGCCATATCTACGCATCAGATAATTGGTACTGCCAATGGTTCGCACAATGCTGCATTTACATGACAACAAATATGTTCGCTGCGCATCGTCGTTTAAAACAAACTGTACGTCGATAATATCACCAACATCAAAAGCTTTATGTACGCTTATTGCAATACCTGTTACAGACATGTTCAGCACGATAGCATCATAACCCATGTCAGGCTCACGGTCTATCGTAACAAGTGCCTGTAAACCAACGTCGGCTCTGATACCAGCACGACGATCCGTCTGCACCAATCGCTGCAGATTTTCAATATGTAGCTCGTTATGGTCAATGTCTGTAACAGTCGCTTTATAAACATGCAAACTGCCAACTTTATTCAAGACTGTAATGATTGCATCAAACGACGCCGGTTTCGTAAACAACACCATATTTGTCAGTGATATTTTATCTGAAACAGCACTTTCGATATTGCCTGTACACACAGTAACATAGTTTGATGCGAGTTTTATCTCGCAAAATGCGCCTGCTGTATATGTAATGATCATGATATTACCTCTTTTTCATATGTTCATCAGTGCTAACAGCATTGTTAAGCGGATTATTCATCATAGCATCCTGCATCTGAGCGTTGGATACATGCGTATATATCTGTGTCGTATTAAGACTTTCATGACCCAGAACGTCTTTGAGAACACGCACATCGACGCCGTTCTGATACATAAGCGTCGCAGCCGTATGACGAAGCTTGTGTACCGACAGACCCATATTATCGAGACCGCAGTCTGCGAGATATTTGTCTACAAGCTGCTGGACACGTCGCCCTGATATCCGCGTTCCTCGACCGCTTAAAAACAAAGCATCTGTCTTGACAGTCATACAACGGACACCGTTCGCTTTCCGCTTTTCGGGGTCAGTCTCAGCAGGGGAGATGTAGCTCAGATATGCTTGTACGCAAGCGTCATTAAGATATACAATACGTTCTTTACTGCCTTTGCCAAGCACTTTCAGCGAATAGATCTCATTACCGACACCGTCATGTGTACAGCTTATATCGCTCACATTTATGTTGACCAGCTCGCTGAGTCGCATGCCGCAATTGAGAAAAAACGTTAAGATACAGAAATCGCGCTTTGAACCCGATATGTTAACATGGTTAAGCATTTCCTGCGCTTGTTCCAGCGTCAAATGTTTTGGCAACGCAGGTTTCGGCGTCGGCAGCTCAAGATTTGCTACAGGACTGACATCAAACAAACCTTTGTTGTTTGTCAGATACTTGAAAAACTGACGAATAGCAACGGCTTTGCGATATCGGGCTTTGGTGTCGTTGTTTTTATTCGTTTTCTCAAAAATGAGAAATTCCTGAACCAACCCAAGATCAACAGCTTTGATATCATCGTCTGATATATCTGCAATGTTGATATCAGAAAATGCAACATCGTTTGCAACACGTCCAAGCTTCAGTTTGTAAAATCTGAAAAACGTACGCAGATCTGAATAATAATTCAAAACTGTCAGTTCTGAACGATTTTTCACAAGCTGCAGATAAACTACAAAATCTTTGAGCAACGGTGGAGCGTTGCTATAATCATAACCACTCATGTGTTCACCCCATATTGACAAACAATATTGATACATGTTATAATAAAACGATTATACTGAAAGGCGGCAAAACGATGACGATCAAAAAACTGTGTGAAAAATATGAATGCTTCAAACATTATTACGAACAAATGAAACAAGCATTTGACAACAGATACGAACATAAATTCAATCATTGTCAATCTGCGCTGATAGGTCAGCTTGAAATGCTAAAAACATTGGAGTTAATATCAAATGAAGACTATACTATTTTGTTTGATCAAATTAACGACATAGCTTTTTGTTCAAACATGTGGATATCAGAAGCATAATGATATCCACATCTCCCCTTAACTTCGTAAAACTTTAATTTTACGAAATAATGTATATTTCGAAAATATCTTCCCTCTCAGCGCACAGCAGCGTTTGAAACGATGAATTGCCCGCAATACGATGCATCAGTCTTTTTTATATGTTTCATTATCTTCGCGCAATATTTGCTTCAAACGATCAGCAACAGCAAGCATCAAACGTGTTTCATTAACTGTTGCATCATCGAATACAGCATTGATATTGTCGTTTTTACATCGTTCGCCGGCAGCTGCGACAACGTCGCAAAGAATGTTGTCGGCGGTAACGCCGAGTGCGTTACAAATATCCACAAACACTGCTAACGACATTTTAGTGTGAGCGGTTTCGATCTGACACAAATGCTGTGGCGACAACCCGCATCGCTTAGCAAAAACATATTGCTTTTCACCTGTCGCTTTACGTGCAGCGGCGATCCTCTCGCCTATTCTGACATAATTCAAGTCCATAAATACCTCGTTGTCACTGGTCTGTGGCAGAATTGCCACAGACCATATTTATTGTCCTCAACCAAACAGTGCAAACACTGTCATATCTGATGTAACGTTTGTAAGACTATCACTCCATCCAACAAACGTTTTTCCGTTGACAGCAGGTGTATCGGTTATCTTGACCGAATCACCGTGCTTCACAGATACCGTCTTCCACAGTTTATCGCTGACATATAGATTGACTGTATATTTCACATTGGAATCATTTCCGTCGGCAAATATACCGCTGATCGTCATATCGGACGTAACACATGAAAAATCTGTATCCCAGCTCACAAAATGTTTACCTTCGATCTCGGGAATATCAGGTGCAATAGCAGCATCACCATGTTTAACAAGCTGAATAGCCCAATACTCATTCTCATTTTCACGATATGTGAAAACAACTGTGTGAGATGCGTTTGTATCAACCTGTGCTGGCGGAATCGACGGTTTAATTATCGGCGGAGCCTGTGTATAAGACGGCTTCGTCGTGCTTATATACGACGGTCTGGTGGTTGATATAGCTGAATCCGTAAAATCATCAGGCACGTCGATAGGCTCATCATCAGGGAGTTCTACCAACGTAGGTCTTGTGAACACAGTATAATAACCTTTCAGATCAGAATAAGACGGGTTCAACACGACAGGAGACTCACCTGTGTAATATGCAGACGGTGTCGTCACAGTGGTAGCCGGTGTTGTTGTAGTCGCAGGCGTCGTTGTAATCATCGTTGTGGTTGATGTTACAGTAGTTGCAACAGTTGTTGATGAAGACGTCATGACAGATGGTTCGACGACTTCTACGGTTTCAACAGGCTCGATCGTTTCCGGTGATGCATCCGTTGTGATATCAACGGGTTCATCATCGACTATCTCAACAGGAGACATTGTCGTATGCAAAGTTCCGACTGTAGCCGGTGTAGTCACATAATAATCATGATCACCTGCTGATTGGAAAGCCTGCTCAAACTCGCTTACGCTGTAAGAAACACGCTCTGACCAGTTGTTTGCAATACCCGACATCACCTGCAGATCCTGCGCCTTGAAATCATCAAGACCAAAACCCGTGTTCAATCTGCCAAAACCAACAGTACCGTCATCCATAAGTCTCACGGCACAGACTGAATTCTTAAGAAGCGTCTCGGTATTACCATTGGAACCCGACGGCTGTATTATCTGCAAACGAGGATTACCATCAAATACGTATACCTTTCCGGCATTTGTTTCCGCATCATAATCAGCTTTTGCTATAATGTTAGCTGTTGACAAAACGTATGCCTTTGTCGACACGCTTGTCTCAATATTTGTCACATTAGGCATATTGCATATCAGCGAGCCATACACAACATGATAATTATAGCCTGTCTGACGATTACTGTTTTGCAAATGCACCTGTGATTTTTCGCCAATATTTATGAAATTATCTTTAGCACCTGCTTCTTTTTCATAAGAAAGAACACAGGCTGCCCTCTCCCCTGTCAAGACAATATCACCGTTTGTAAGCGTCATGCCGACAACAGCCGCTTTCTGATTGTTCAGATCCGTTGAGTCGGCTATTATTACATCGCCTGATAAAGCGGTTATATAAACAATATCTCCCGGTTTATTGAACAAAAACGTGAAAAAAACAGCAAGCGCAACAATGCATAACAACGACACTCCGATTATTGACAACGCCTTTGTGCTTTTCTTCATATCTATCACCTCACGTCTGATAAGATGGTTTGTCATGTGCTTTTGTAATAAATAAAGCAATGACAGCTGCAGCACACAGCACATTTATTACGATTATACATGGAACTGATATGAACCAATCTGCATAATCGATCAAGCTGAAAAGCAACGTAAGCGCATTGAACACAGAATGTGCAATGATAGAATAGCGCAGCTTTTTTGTTTTAGCATATATACAACAAAGTATCAACCCGCCTATTGTGGCTGTATACAGATGAATAAATGTATCGTGATACAACGCAAATACCGACGTTGAGACAACAATTGCAACAGATTTGCTGTATACAGCGAGCTGCTTATACATCAACCCTCTGAATATTATTTCTTCCGCAATAGGTGTAAGTACGATGCTTATGAATAATGACAGAGACAAATTCTCAGACGATATCGTTGATACTGTCTCAATAGGAAATATGTTTGCGACAAGCCACGACGATGTAAACAGAGATGCAAAAACAAAAACAACGACTGCAATTGCTGCTGTTATCAGATATTTATGTGATGGTTTGTCAAAAACAGATTGATACTGAAGCACTGTTTTGATATACAGACTGCCCAGCAAAATAACGAATATCTTAGATATCAATCTGACATATATCATATCACTCAGCATATAACCAAGCGATATACACAACGCCGAATATATTACCAGCCCTGAAAAAGCAGTGATCAAGGGCTTTATCTTTTGTACCATAAAGAACGCTGTCCTTTCATCAAATCAGGCAACACTGATGTCACTGGCTAAAAAGTTTACAGTCTTCTTGCCGCCAAATATATTATAACGGAAACGACCTTCGCATGAGATGATAAGGTCGGAAGATGCATGTTCTCTCTTGAGTCGCTCAAAATCAAGAGCCATATTGAATAACAATATCTCAAACTTATTGGAGATCTTAAGCTTCACGTGCTGCTTCTCAGCTCCGAATATCTGCTCGTCGACTGACGACAGCGGAACATGATATACAAACAACGGTTCGGGAAAAGCTTTTCCGTAAGGATGGAACTTGTCCGCTTCATTCATATAGTCCTGTATCAGAGCCATATCGGACACAAAATCGCTGTCAACACAATTGTTATATGCGATGCTGACCCGCGTGTCATCAACTGCATCCAGCGACGCCATGACTTGTGCCGGAAGCACAACATCATTATAAAAATCAAGATATCGAACAAGTGCATCGTGATCAGGTATGAATACACCGAATGCTTCTTTATGTCCGCTGCAGACGATATTCAGGCCGTACGCTGCCAAAGCTGTTGACAGATCGAACCAACCGGGATTACGTCCTGAGCCGTTATAAGACCCGTCTTCGTTTTTGTTTACAACAAAAACGGGCAGACCTGTTTCATTTTGAAATTTAGACGCGAGCAAGCCTAAAAGACCACACGTAGCATCTGTTATATACACACCATGTTCCATGAACACAGAATCAGATGTCTCCCCTGCTATCCTCTCAGCTGTAAGCCTTTCATAATATTCAGCGATCAGCTCCCTGCGTCTGTCATTAAGTATCTCGATATACTTTATGCCGTTCTCGACGCAAGACATATTAGGAAAACCGTCAACGGGCGATACATACTTGTTGAAGAAAATATCGTATATGCCGCGCATATCTCCGTTCATTCTCTTTGCGGAATTAAGAAACGGCACAAGATAAAAACCATAGAACTGCTCATCAATATCAGAAACTGTCTTGATCTTTCGAATATCCGCAAAATATTTGAGAAGCATATGCGTTCCGACGAATGCCTGCTTATATTCAGCTGAACGGGTCGCCGATATAGCAGCCATCATGCTGTCATTGTGCTCAAACAACTGCTGCATAAGAGCGACACTGGTTCGCACAAGCTGTCTGTTTTCGTAAACAAGAGGCATTATGTCAGAAATGGTGGCAACACCTGCAAACAACTGAAGTCGCTCAATAGCTGTTTGTGCATCCTTATCGCAAAACAAACACGCATAACGCTCCAACAGCTTATACATAACGTAAGCGCCGCATATACCGTTATGAGAATACGTTTCACCAAGCTGATTGGGGTTGACAACAACATTTGCGATACACGGCTCTGTACCGACATGATGGTCTGTGACAAGAACAGTAAGACCTTTGTCCTGTGCATAGGCAATGGCTTCATTACAGCCTATTCCCACATCACCTGTTAAAATGACGGATACATTTGAATGATAATTAAGTATATCATCAACATCTTTAGGTCTGAATCCATAACCGTCAGCAGGTGTCGGATGAAACAGCTCAACGTTGAAGCCAAGCTCAGAAAGACCGGCATAGGCAACAACAGATGTCATAATGCCGTCAACATCAAAATCTGTGTATATCACGATTTTCAGACCATCATGCTTTATGTTGTACAAAGCAACGAGCAGATCGTTGACATACTGCATGTCATCAACGGCTATTGCTTCATAGCTTTCAAAAAAGCTGTCATCAAAACCATGCTTTTCAAAATGTTTCAGCAAAATTGCATTTTCTGTGATCATATCTTCCCCTCAATATAGTTAATCGGAAACGACTGCCAGACGTTCGTCAAAGCGACATACATCCATGTACTGAGTACGAATAGACGCTCTTCGACAAAGCTTCAGACACTCGGCTTCACGCCATTTATCACAAATGTCGTATATTGCAGCCTTTTTCTCATCATCACAATCCGTGCCGTCACCGTACAATGTTTCCAATGTCTGATAATCAGTATCAAGCTCATCCAGAATATCATTTTCTGAACCGATATCATTGATCAATGCACGAAGACGCTTGGGTACGACTGCTATAAAATTTGCAAAATCCATACCGTGCATCATAGTCATAGTATCATCGTTCGTGATACAACCACTGAATTTAGGTGTATCGGTCTCAACACCGTCAAGCGATGCCCCGCACATACCATACAGATCTTCTGCTGTAATATTGGCTGCGTTGACAACATCCTCAAGCTCTGCTCTACGATAAAAAACGCCCTGCTTGACGCATTCAAAGATGCGTCTTGATAAAAACGTATCGTTCAAGTTGGAACGACTGAACCATACCAGATTACTATTGAAATAACCAAAAACAAGCAGCTCATCTTTGTGTGATATAAACAGATCCATCCGACGATGATTTGCTGTCGTCATATGATCGACGTCTTTGAGATATTCAGCAAATTCATCAGGCATTGTATTGATGAAATTAAGCATATCTGTTGTATCCGTGTCCTTTCGTGTTTTAAAACTGCCTCTGGGTCGACCCTTGATATGTGCCGAATCACCGATCATGGTGTTCTGAAAACGAACGATATCATCATCCGTGTAATAAGGTAAGCCTCTTTTATCACGAGAAGCTTTGAACGATCCCGACTTATCCCAGCAGTTAAGGGTTCTTCGACAAATACCAAGCTTGTTGGCAAACTGGCTTTGCGTATATATTTGCATAAATGATAGGTCTCCTTTGTTCTTTACTGAAACACAGCAATCACAAAGTGTAAGATGCTGGTCTGAACATGTAGATATATCGACATGTTTATAATAATATTATATCACACTGTGATATCAATGTCAAGTTTTAAAGCAATTATTAAAAATTTTTTACTTAAAAATTTTTCGAGCCGATTGAGTGACAATCGGCGGTTCTTATTAAAAGTCATATGGCTGACTGATAAATGAAAAAAGCCGTTGGAACATCAGGTGTTCCATACTGATTTACGTAAACAGACAAGCGAGCATGGTCAAGACCGTGCTCGTTTTTTTCACCGTTTTTGATCAGACTACAGAAACAATATCAGTCAGAAGTATGCCTCTCATAAAAACCCTGTTTTCTTTCTCAAAATAACAATGTCACAAAATCAGGTGTCACGCAAAAAGGGGTCAAATGTCACTATGTCACTAACTTTTTTCAACCCTTCTATATACACAGAAAAGAATAATACAGGT
>JAZNWG010000172.1:0-13438 GCA_045593225.1 Oscillospiraceae bacterium | reverse complement strand
CTTCGCGAGAAGCTCCGTGCAAACGGAACCATCAAGCAGGAGCTCAATCTCCGCCACGAGGTCGTTGTTGATACAGCTACCAGAGATCAGTTTGACGGAAACAATGTCGATCTTGATACTCAGATGGCAGAACTCACGAATACGCAGATACAGATGGACGCACTCATAAACTCCATGAATGGCAACTTCACCAGAATGAGAAGTGCCATGACGACAAAGTAACGGAGGTAACAGATGGCATTTTTAAGCTCGCTTAATATCCCTCTCTCGGGCATGACCGCTGAGAGGTTAAGAATGGATATAATCTCGCAGAACGTTGCAAACGCTGACAATGTCGCAGGCTCTCCCGAGGAGGCTTACAAGCGTCAGATGGTAGTGTTCGGCGAGGACAGAAGCTTCAGAAACCTGCTGTGGACAAAGCTTGGCAGCGGCGAGGCTCATTTCCACAAATACATACAGTACAAGGGCGTTGAAGTTACACAGGTCGTTGAGGACGAAACTCCCGCAGAGCCTGTTTACGATCCCACGCACCCCCTCGCTGACGAGCTCGGATATGTTTACGAGTCAAATGTCGATGTTGCGGTAGAGCAGCTCGACGCTATTGAGGCGGCAAACATGTACGACGCAAACCTCGCAGTGTATGAGGTAGTAAAGAGCATGGCTCAGAAGGCGCTTAACATCGGCAAGGGCTGATAAGAGCGGCAGACAGATATCGAAAGGATTGATATTATGATAAATATTGTACCGATCTCAACGTTGACTCCCATGGAGCAGATGTCTCCTATGGATACCGAAAGCAGAGTGAATGCCGTAAATGTAGAGGACGCGTCATTCATTGATGTTTTCAGAGGACTTGTTGACAACGTTGTTGAAACAAATGAACAGGTAGACAGAGATGCTATCGACCTTATGCTGGGCAATATCGATGACCTTGCGCAGGTGCAGGCTAATATCGAGAAGGCAAGTGTTGCGGTAGATCTGCTTGTAACGGTAAAAAATGAAGCGCTGAGCGCTTACAATACAATAATCAATATGCAGGTCTAATAAGCAGGAGGCTTTGAATTAGCTTGCTTTGGAGGTCACTTTTTAAATGAACGAAAAGCTTAAAAACACGGTGACTACCGTGAAGGAAAAGTGGAGCGGCACATCAAAGGTTGCAAGGGTGCTGCTGGTAACTGTTCCGATCGCGATAATCGCCATTATCATCGTAATCGTGATTCTGCTGAATCAGAAAGGACATGCTGTTCTGTTCTCGGGCGTTAATAACGCAGAGGCAGGCGAGATCGCTTCCGCTATCACAGCGCTCGGCGTTACCGATGTAACGGTAGAGGACGACGGTGATATCATAGTTCCTGAGGAGCAGGTGGATTATCTCAGAATGCAGATGTATATGCAGGGATATCCCAGCTCGTCCACAGACTATGAGATCTGGAACAACGGCGTGGATCTCTGGTCCACAGACTCGGACAAACGTGAGGTAAAGCGTCAGCAGCTTGAAACACGTATCGGCGCGGCGCTCACAACGCTTGACGATATCCGCGAGGCGACAGTAACACTGGTGCTTCCCGAAACTTCCGATTACGTTATAACTACCGACAAGGGCGTTTCCTCCTGCTCGGTAATTCTCGGACTCAAGGACGGCGCGTCCCTCAGCAATGAGGAGGTCCGCGGTATCTACCGCGCAGTTACAAAGAGCGCGGAAAACCTCACAAACGACAATGTGTCTATCCTCGATACCACTGGTAAGATGTACGCGTGGATCGATCCCGAGGACGACGCAGCGGCTGAGATAGACCCCTCAGGTGTACAGGTCGCAGAGCGCAGACTTCAGTTCCAGAAGGATTTTGAGGATCAGCTCTCCGAGGGTCTCGGCGATATGTTCGATAAGGTATACGGCGAGAAGAACTACGCATTCAATGTAACGGCTATACTGAACTACGATCAGATGACAGTTGACGAGGAGGAGTATATCCCGGTTGACGATACTGTTCACGGTGTAATAAATCATGAAAAGGAAGTAGGCGAGGGCGGATACCTCGGAAACGACGGTGGCCTTGTAGGTACTACTCCCAACGCTGACGAGTCCCCCGATTATCCCGAGTTCATCGGACTTGAGGACGGACAGAGCTACTACTACAACAGCGATGAAACGCAGTACAGCGTTTCTAATATAAAGACCTCGCTTATCAAGGACGGCTACAGCATCGAAAGACTGAGCGTAGCGCTGATGATAAACGAGACCAATATGACCGAGGCTGAGCGCGAGGCACTTTCCGACATCGTTGCAAAGGCTGCGGGTACAGATATCGCAAATGTTTCTGTATATAACACTCCCTTTACGCTGCAGGGCAGCAACAGCGGAACCACTATCAACGGCTCCGAGGACGGCTTCAGAGTCATCACTCCCGAGGATACCTACCGCGATATGCTGCTGTTCGTTGTTATCGGTCTTGGCGTACTGCTTATCGTGCTTCTTATCGTGTCGCTGTTCATGAGCAGCTCCAGAAAGAAGAAGATCAGACGCAAGCAGGAGGCTGCTCTCGCTGCTGCGGGTACTCAGTATGAGGCAATGGGCAGCTCTCAGGCTCCCGAGACCATCGAGGAAGTTGACTTCAACATCGCAAGCCTTACAGAAGAGGCAGGCAAGGACTCCAAGGAGACGATCCTCAAGAGAGAGATCAGCGAGTTTGCTAAGACAAATCCCGATATCGTTGCTTCTATCATCAAAAATCTGCTTAGAGAAGAATAAACCCATCGGAGGGATATAAATGGCAAGAGATAATTCAAAAGGGCTTACTCCCGCGCAGCGAATAGCGCTGGTAGTAGCTTCTATGGGCGCGGAGAACGCTTCCAATATTTATAAGCACCTCGCCGATGAGGAGATCGAGTCGGTTTCCGTAGAGCTTGCCCGTCTCGACTACCAGCCTATCGAGGTAGTTGAAGAGGTACTCAACGAGTTTTACGAGCTCTGCCTTACACAGAAGGTCGTTACCGAGGGCGGCGTTGACTACGCAAGAGAGATCCTCGAAAAGGCCTTCGGACAGGAAGCGGCGTCAAACCTGCTCGCACGTATCACAAAACAGCTTAAGACAAAGTCCTTCGACTTTGTAAGAAAAGCTGACTATAAAAACCTGCTGGCTATCGTTCAGAACGAGCACCCGCAGACTATTGCGCTGATACTTTCCTACGCAAGAAGCGATCAGGCTTCGGCTATCCTCGCGGAGCTTCCAAAGGAGAAGCGTGTTGAGGTAGTTGAGCGTATCGCGCGTATGGACAGGGCTTCCCCTGAGGTGGTAAAATCCATCGAACAGGCGCTGGAAAAGAAGTTCGCAAGCCTTGTTACCATGGACTCCATGGAGGTCGGCGGTATCAACTACGTTGCAGAGGTCATGAACAACGTAGACCGTGCAACAGAGAAGTTCATCTTCGATGAGCTGTCGGTACGCGATCAGAAGCTTGCAGACCTTATCAAGCAGAAGATGTTCGTGTTCGAGGATATCGTCAATCTGGACGCTATGTCCATTCAGGCATTCACAAAGGAGATCGATCCCAAGGATCTTGCAATTGCGATCAAGGGCTCTACTCAGGAGGTTGCCGAGTGTATCTTCGCAAACATCTCCTCCCGTGCAAGAGAGAGCCTGCAGGCAGATATCGAGTATCTGCACAATGTTCGTATGCGTGATGTTGAGGAGGCTCAGCAGCGTATCGTTTCCGTTATCAGACGTCTGGAGCAGGAGGGCGTTGTTACTATCTCCCACGGCTCGGGTGGCGACGAAATTATTGCATAACTCTTGATTTCGGAGGGATTTTAGTTGGCAGTTTTAAAAAGAAGCTCCGTTTTCTGCGGCGGCGGTGTGGATATATCCAATAGGGTAGTCATAAACCGTCCTGTTGTCGCAGAGGAGCCGCACGCAGAGGGCGATACTCAGCAGACCTTGGCGCCTGCGGAGAGCCAGCCGCGTGATATATCGGCAGAGCTGGAGCTTCGTATGCAGCTGCTTGAGGAGCGCGAGGCGCAGATAAATGCGCAGCAGCAGGAGCTGGCAGCGCTTAAGGAGCAGTACATAGAGCAGGGCAAGGATGTTATCCTTGAGGCAAAGCGCAGAGCCGAGGGCATAATAGAAGAGGCTGACGCGAACGCGGCTAAGATAGTTGCAGACGCTGAAGCACAGCGCGATGATGTCTTCATCAAGGCGCGCGCCGAGGGCTTTGAGCAGGGCAAAAAGGACGGCATAGATGCCTGCCTTGCAGCTGAACAGGATATCCTTGAAAGCGCAAAGGCTTACGCGGAGAAGATAAACTCCGAGAAGGAATCGCTGTTCGAGTTCTATGAAAGAGATATCTACGACACCGTGATGGATATAGCGAAAAAGGTCACATTGGACAGCCTTACAGCTAAAGACAGCGTGGTGGTAAAAAAGCTTATAAAGAAGGCGGCTAAGGACTTCCGCAACACCGATCGTATCCGCATTACGCTGGACAGAAACGGTGCAACGGAGGAGCTTGCTTCCGATTATGAGTACCTGAAGGAGCTTTGCGGCGGCGTTCAGCACGTCGAGGTGGAGCTGCTGCCCGATGCAGAGCCGGGAACGGTCATCATCGAGAGCGGCGGAGATATCACTGACGCAGGCATTCAGACGCAGCTTCGTATGATACAGGAGCTTGGCGAGGGCAAATTCCAGCTTCCGAGAAAGCGCAGGACAAAGAAAGCGCAGGCCGAGGACAGCGAGGAATAACAATATAGATTCAGCGGAGGTCACAGTTTGGATTTCGCAGCATTTCGTGATGAGATAACTAAATATGACACTTTCCGCTACATGGGCAAGATCGAAAAGATCGTTGGCATGACGATCGAGGCGAGCGGTCCCACCTGTAATATCGGCGATGTGTGCCGCATATACTCAAAGGATATGGCGTCATACATAAACGCAGAGGTGGTCGGCTTCAACAAGGAGAATATCCTGCTGATGCCGTACACCGAGATAGAGGGCATAGGCCCGGGAAGCATCGTTGACAACACAGGCGATAAGCTTGTGCTGAAGGCGGGCGAGGACCTTATCGGAAGGATCGTTGACGCAACGGGAAATCCCCTTGACGGCGGCGAGCAGCCGAATTGCCCCGATACCATTTCCATTACGGGAATACCCGTAAATCCGTTTACAAGACCCCCTATCAAGGATACTATAGAGCTTGGCGTAAAGGCGATAGACGGTATGCTCACTATGGGCAAGGGACAGAGAATGGGCATCTTCGCGGGCTCAGGCGTTGGTAAATCAACGCTGATGGGCATGATAGCGCGAAAGGTAAAGGCCGATGTCAACGTCATTGCGCTGGTAGGAGAGAGAGGCCGTGAGGTCCGCGAGTTTATCGAGCGTGATCTCGGCCCTGAGGGCATGGCGCGCTCGGTGCTGGTGGTTGCAACGTCTGACCAGCCCGCCATGATGCGAAGCAAGTGTCCGCTCACAGCGACAGCGATAGCGGAGTACTTCATGAAGCAGGGCAAGGACGTGCTGTTGATGATGGACAGCCTTACGCGATACGCTATGGCGCTTCGTGAGGTAGGTCTTTCCGTAGGCGAGCCGCCGATAGCGAGAGGCTACACTCCCTCTATCTACAGCAACATGCCGAAGCTTCTGGAGCGTGCGGGAAACTTCCCCGAGGGCTCTATCACAGGTATCTACACCGTGCTCGTTGAGGGCGATGACACCAACGAGCCTATTGCAGACACTGTCCGCGGTATCATCGACGGACATATCATTCTTTCGCGTAAGATCGCGGCGCAGAACCACTACCCCGCGATAGATATATTGCAGAGCGTCAGCCGTCTGATGTCGGAGATAGTCCCCGACGAGCATAAGGACGCCGCAGGAAAGCTCAGAAACCTGCTTTCGCTGTACAACAACAACTACGATCTGATCTCCATCGGTGCTTACAAGCACGGAACGAACCCCGCGCTTGACGAGGCTATAAGGAAGATAGACCGCATCAATGAATTCCTGATGCAGAAGGTCGAGGAGTCGTACAGCTTAGAAGAAACAACGCTTATGCTGCTCCATGCGGTAAGCGACGACAAGATCTGAGCAGATAATATCACATAAGGTGATGTAAATGAAGAAATTCCAGTTTTCGCTTCAGAAGCTCATGGACTTCCGCGAGCAGGAGCTTGATCGTCAGAAGAATATCCTGAGTATCCTTCAGGGCGAGCTTCGTATGATTGAGGAGAGCACAGAGCAGCTGAGGCGGAAGGTATTCGCAGAAAGTCAGGAGCTTGAGCGTGTGTGCTCGGAGGGAGCGCCTGTATATGAGGTGTCGGTGAGAAAGCGCTACATAGTGACGCTTCAGCAGGAGATACACATGAAAGAGGCTCAGGCGGTACAGAAAAAGGCTGAGATAGACGCGCAGCTTGGCGTAGTCGTAGAGGCGACAAAGGACGTAAAGACTCTTGAAAAGCTGGAAGAAAAGCAGCTTGAGGAGTACAAGGCTCTTGAGCTGAAGGAGAATGAGCAGTTTATCGAGGAGTTTGTTTCAAACGCCACGGCAAGAGGCTCATAATTGTCTGATATCACGGCGGAAGCCTTGATATATACTATTACAATATAAAAGGAGGTGAAAGAGAGAGTGGCAGTATCAATGAATGCCGGTTTCATGAGAAGCGACTACATGATCTCCGACGCTGCACTGCCAATGAGAATCGAGGAGCTTGAACAGCTCGAACAAACGGCGAAGTTTTCTGAGATACTCGGTGAGATAGGAAACGCGACAGCGAAAGCCGATAAGGCTATGACCGCTGAAGAAAATCCTGTTTCCACAGAGATCACAGCTGACGGCGAGTCGGCACCCATGCTCAGCAAGGCAGAGCTTAAAGCGCTTGCAAAGGCAGTGGTTCGCGGTGAAATGAAGCTTGAGGATATCCCCGAGGAGCTTGTTACCGATGTACTGCTTACAGTCATCGCGATGATGATGCTTGGCGTACCCGAGGACGAGATACCTGCACTGGAGGAATATTCCGAGGAAGTACAGCCCGTACAGCTGGACGTTGAAACAGCCGAAGCGTTCATCAATGTCGTTAAGGAGCATGAAAATGCAGAGGTAACGGTTGATATCGCAAAGGAGCTCGTACAGCAGACAGAGCAGCTTGATATCCCCGAGGAGATGAAGCAGGAGTTTGCAAAGCAGGTCGAGGTCGTTGTTTACACGATGAACGAAGCCGCAGCAAGCACCGCAGCCCCCGAGATGACAAGCGAGTTTACACGCGAAGCTGATACGCAGACAGCAGAGCTTCCCGCAGAGGTCGAAGCGGTAGCAGCTGTGACAGAGCAGGCGGTAACGCAGAGCGCTCCGACACAGCAGCACAGCGACAGCAATGCGCAGAGCAATGCACAGCAGCCTGATGTACAGGCGGCAAGAGTAGCGCAGACAGCCGATCCCGCAGAGCAGACAAAGCTTGATGAGGAGTTCCAGCAGCTGAAAAAGGTGATCACCGATTACACTGTGAAGAAGTCCGAGCCTGAGCAGCAGAGCTACAACACACAGCAGACAGCGGTGGTTGAGAGTCCTGCAAAGAACAGACTTGTATCAAAGTCCGATGAGCTGATGATGCTGAAAAACGCAGCTAAGCCCGTGGCAGAAGCAGATGCGACAGCACAGCCCGCAGAAATGTCTCAGACGACAATGACGACACAGCTTCCCGTAGTGTTCACAAGAACAGACGGAACAGAGATCGAGGTAAGACCCGATGAGATCATTCAGCAGGTGACCGCAAACATCATCGAGCAGGCAGCCGAAAACGCAGATGGCGATACAGAGTACAGTGTAACTCTTAATCCCGAGGATCTTGGCAGCATTACCGTAAAGCTTACCAAGACGGTTGAGGGCTCGCTTTCAGTCAGCATAATGGCAGAAAACGCAAGAACACAGCGCATTATCGATCAGAACAGTGCAGCTATCCAGCAGGGACTTCGTCAGAACGGTATCGAGCTTGAAAGCTGGCAGACAGTAACCGAGTCGCAGCATGAAAACAGAGCCGAGGATTACAACGGCAGCAGCAGAAATCCTTATTACAGCGCAGAGGAAAATTCCGAAAACGCTGATGAGGAGGACAACAGCTTCGCAGAGCTTATATCGGCAATGTAAGAAGCAAAAAAATCTTATGAAAGGAGAAGAAAATGGCAGACACTACGATCAGCAAATATCTGACCAGCTATGAACAGATCCAGTCCAACCACGAAAAGTACGCGGACAGATTTTCCGATGCGAATGCAGAGATCGTAAATTCCGATACATTCCTCAGCCTTCTGGTTGCAGAAATGACAAATCAGGACCCTCTGGAGCCTACCTCTAACACAGAGTTCGTTTCGCAGATGGCACAGTTTACCCAGCTGTCCTACGCGCAGGATTCCAGTACATACGCAAAGGCAAATTACGCGGCTTCGCTCGTTGGCAAGACAGCTACCGCTTCCAAGATGGACGGCGCACAGCAGGTCACAAAGACAGGCGTTGTTGAAAGCGTTACAAAGAGCGGCAAGACCTATATCGTCAATATCGGCGGAGAGAGCTTCGATATCTCCAAGGTGACAGGCGTTCAGGATACCGTGACAGATAACGACACAGGCAGCACTGACAGCATCGTTCCCACAGGCAATAACCTCGGTGACATGATCTCCAGAGCTTCCATGATGATCGGTATGCACGCTACTGTAAACGCTACGACTGAAGCAGGCGCAGTTGTTGACGCAGGCACTATCGACGCTATACAGGTAAAGAACGGCGAGATATACATCGTCATCGGCGATATCTCCTATAAGCTTTCCGATACCGTTGAAGTAAAGTATCCCGAGTACAGCTACGAAGAGCCCGAGCAGGATACCGACGCAGGCACTGATGCAACTGATGCGGTTGAGGGCGTGAACGGCACCGAAACAGGTACAGAAAACACCCTGACTGAAGCAGAGCAGGCGGTTTCCGATGCTATCGACAACATGGTAGAGGAGATGTATGAGCAGCTCAAGGCTGATGCAGAGCAGGAACAGGATCTTGCAGATCTCGAGGACATCGAGGACATCACAGAAACAGTAGAAACAACAGAGGACGTATAACAAAGCACGGAGGCTTTAACTATGCTGATAAGCGAGTATTTGGCGCTTCGCAATCAAATCAGCGTTACCACAGGAGCTCCGGTCACTGCGAATATTCCCTCTTCCCAGACGGAGCAGGCTCCGCAGGAAGGCTCGTTTGCGGCGGCTTTGCAGGAAAAGCTTGCAGAAAAGCAGTACACAGGCGGCGTGGAATTTTCCAGACACGCGATACAGCGCCTCGAGCAGAGAAGCATCGACCTCGTGTCGGGCGACACTCTTGAAAGGCTCAACAAGGGCGTTGAGATAGCGGCTGACAAGGGCAGCAACGAAACACTGGTTCTTGTGGATCAGACAGCATTTGTTGTAAGCGTAAAAAACAACAAGGTAATCACAACACTCTCAAATGAAGATCTGAGAGGCAATATTTTCACAAACATAGATTCGACCGTTATTATATGAACGGACCTTTACAGGAATTCATGCCGATGCTCCGATTGAGCAAAGGCTGACGGTGGATCTACACTACACACTATGGAGGTCAATTATGGTAAAATCACTTTATTCGGGCGTTACAGGTCTTAAGACACACCAGCAGAAGATGGACGTTATCGGTAACAACATCGCTAACGTAAACACCACAGGCTTTAAGACAAGCGTTGTTACATTCTCCGACGTATACTACCAGACCAAGAAGACAGCAAGCGGCACTACCGCTACTCTCGGTGGTACAAACCCCACACAGGTTGGTTATGGCGTTCAGATGAACACAACAACTCCCAACATGACACAGTCCGGCTTTACATTCTCCGACAGCATCTACGATATGGCGCTTGACGGAGAGGGCTTCTTCCAGCTGATGGACGGCGCAGGCAATGTGTTCTATACAAGAGCAGGTATCTTCAACGTTGATGAGATGGGCTATCTCGTAGACGCTAACGGTTATCACGTTCTCGGTGTTTCGGGCGATTCTTCCAACCAGCCCGGCAGCTCCGAGATCATCAGGATCACCGTTCCCGAGACAGAGGCTAAGTGCTCCTCCGCAACAAAGAAGGTAAACGGTACAAATGTTACTATCTCGGTATCGGCTCCCTCCGATAACACAGATATGTCCGTAACCTTCACAAATGCTCAGTATCCCTTCGCTACATTTGCAAACGGTATCCTCAATATCTTCTTTGATATGACAAAGCAGTACAACTCCGACGTTGAGTTTGAGGCTGCTATCCAGTCCGCTATCGCAGCAGGTGGTATCACACTTCCCGATGATGTTGAGCTGAAGTTCGAGTTTGAGACCATTCCCGACGATCCCGACGCCAAGATCGCAAGCAACTCTGTTGACGCATGGAACTACAAGACAACATCTGCTTCCGGCGAGGCTTACTGGGAGTACACCTACACAAGCCCCACAGATGCGGCTGTAACAGAAACAAAGACTGCTCAGCTGGCATTCGATACAGACGATCTGCTCCAGAACGATATGGAAGTTACTATCGAGTGGGACGACGGCGCTATCGAGACAAAGGTTGAAGGCCCCACAGTAGCTGACGACGGCACTATCAGCGGCGAATGGACTATCACACTTTGCCCCACCTCCACTGCTTCCGAGATCAACAAGGCTATTGAGGCTTATATCGAGGAGCAGCAGGCTGCAGGCGTTACAGTTCCCAGCCTTTCCTGCACAAAGTTCATCATGCCCTCTGACTCTGATAACAGAGATGCTGCTATCACAGCAATGGGCGATCCCATCGTGCTCGAGGGCACAGAGGAAGGCGCACTCGGCGTTTCCATCACAGCGACAGAGGCTGGCGAGTACGCTAACAACTACAAGGTAGTATTTGCTTACTCCGCAAGCTACGACAATACAAAGGCTATCTGGGACGAGAACACTCTCACCATCACAGTATGCAACAACACAACTCTCGAGGATATCAACGCAATGATCGAGAAGGCTGCAAACGGCGATGACAAGAAGCTGCTTGAGATCTCCGGTATGACAGAGCTTGACAGCATGAACGCAGCTGCAAGAGAAGCACTCTTCGGAGGTAACCCCTCGCTTTCTCTCGGCGGCGGCGCAGACAGCTTCTATACAGAGGTTGCAAAGTATCTGACAACATTCGGTCTGACAGACGGCCGCAGCGGTTCTGAGCAGAGCTACAAGGATCTCGAGAACGTAACCATTCAGACAGACGGTACTATCATCGGTCTGCACAGCGTTCACGGTTACATCACACTTGGCAGAATCGACGTTGCTACATTCGACAACCCCAACGGTCTTGAGCAGGTCGGCGGAACAATGTTCGGCGAGACAGTTGCTTCCGGTGCCGCAAAGGTAGAGGTCGCAGGCTCCAACGGCGCAGGCGAGGTCGTTTCCGGTGCACTGGAAATGTCCAACGTTGACCTTTCTCAGGAGTTCACAGACATGATCACCACACAGAGAGGCTATCAGGCTAACTCCAGAGTTATCACAACTTCTGATACAATGCTCGAAGAGCTGCTCAGCCTCAAGAGATAATCTGATTTAAAATTCTGACTGATTAACGGCAGGCCCCCGTCTTACGGGGCGGGGGCACAGCTGTTGAGGTAAATATTATGATCTTTCTTACAAAACTTGACGGTAAGGAATTTCTGCTCAACGAGCAGCTTATTGAGACCGTCACCGAAACTCCCGATACCGTTATAGTCCTTTCAAACGGCCACAGCTGTATAGTCCGTGAGAGCATGAGGGAGATACAAGCAAAAATTCTCGAATACAACAGGAATCAACGTCGTCGCATTTCAAGACGCACCGAAGCGTCAGATGACGGACCTTTAACATAATCAACGGACAAGCACAAAGCTTTCCTAAGCATAGACAATAAATAAATCTCAATAAAGAAAAGCGAGGGATATATTTTGAATATTTCACTTATCATAGGCTGGGTAATTTCATTCGGTCTGGTCATCTTCGGTATCTTTGACGGCGGTGAGATCATGTGGTTCGTCGAGGTTGCTTCGCTTGCTATCACTGTCGGAGGTACGATCGGCTGTCTCGTCGCATCGTTCCCCATGTCTTACCTTGCAGGTGTGCCTAAGAAGTTCGGCATGGCGCTGTTTCCCAAGAAATACAAGCCCGAGAAGTACATCGAGGAGATCGTTGAGTATGCTAAGATCGCAAGAGGACGCGGTCTGCTGGCTCTCGAAGAGAGTGCAAACGGCTGTCAGGATCAGTTTATGAAGTCCGCGCTGATGCTCATCGTTGACGCTAACGATGCCGACAAGGTCCGTGGTATGCTGGACGACGCCATCAACTTCATGTGCGAGCGTCACGAAAATGGTCGTGCGTTCTTTGAAAAGGGTGTCGGTGTATTCCCTGCTTTCGGTATGCTGGGTACTCTGGTAGGTCTCGTAAACATGCTTAATACTATGGACTCCAATCCTGACGGACTTGCAAGCGGTATGGCTACTGCTCTTATTACAACATTCTATGGCTCGCTGTTTGCTAACGTGCTTTTTGCGCCTATCGCTGCTGCACTGAAGAACACCCACGAGGACGAGCTGCTCTGTATGCAGATCATCGAGGAGGGCGTGCTTGCTATTGCAGCAGGCTCTAATCCCAGATATATCCAGGAGAAGCTTGAATTTATGCTTCCCAAGAGCAAAAAGAAGTCTGATAAGGCTGCCTAACTAAGAATTTTTAAAAAAATCAAAAAAAATCACTAAAATGTTTGCAAAATCCGCAAATATGTGGTACAATAATATAATGGGTACAATGTATATTGTTCCATTTATCGAAAAGGGGGTTGCGTAATGGCGAAAAGAGAAAAAAAGCCTCAGGAAAACCATGATAATGACTGGCTGAATACCTACGCCGACATGGTTACACTGCTGCTTACATTCTTCGTAATGCTGTACGCTTCTTCAAGTATTGATGAGCAAAAATGGCAATACATATACCAGGCGTTCCAGTCCAGAGGTAAATACCTCAATGAGTATGTAGACCAGCCCGAGCATACCGATGATGTGGGTAACTATATCAAGGACGAGGAGCCTTCCAGTACTGCAGGCTCGGGCGAGCTTCCGCAGAGCTTCGACCAGCTGTATGTATATCTTTCCGAATATGTTGAGGAAGAGGATCTTTCCGATGCAGTATCGATTTCCAAGGACTCTGCACATATCTACATAAGATTTGACAGTAATGTATTCTTCGATGGCAACAGCGCCGATCTTAAACAGGCGGGCAAGGATATCATCGATGGTATACTTCCCGGACTTGGTGCTGTAAAGCAGTCTATCCAGCTTGTAACAGTAAGTGGTCATACCGCAGCAGGCGTTTCTCCCGTAAACGACTGGGAGCTTTCATCTGAACGAGCAGTAAGCGTTGTAAA
>JAZNWG010000171.1:0-3700 GCA_045593225.1 Oscillospiraceae bacterium | reverse complement strand
TATTGTTGACGGAGGAATGGTATATACCGATTGTGGCAAGATCGCGGTGGAGGAGATACATCATACTAACCAACAGCGTGAAAAGGATAACATTTTCATTTCTGATTATGTTATAATGCCAAATCATGTGCATATGATCGTCAACATAGTAGGGACACGGCTTGCCGTGTCCGTACAGCCACAATTTGAGGCATTTTCAAAACCAACGAAGAAATCATTGTCGTCGGTTATACGTTCGTATAAATCCGCGGTAACAAACCGAATACACCGAATCGAGGCAGACGGACACGGCAAGCCGTGTTCCTACATCAAAGTGTGGCAAGGACGGTATTACGACCACATAATCCGCGACGAGCAGGATTTCTATAAAATATCAGAATACAATGAAAACACCCCCTCGAAATGGGAAGAGGACAGATTTTATATGAAAACCGAGGTGAAAACATGAAGACCGCAGCAGTAATTTGCGAATACAACCCGTTCCATTACGGGCATAAATACCAGCTTGACAAAACGCGCGAGATGGGCGCTACCCATATCGTAGCGGTGATGAGCGGCAATTTCACGCAGCGCGGCGACGCGGCGATATTCGACAAATACGCGAGGGCGAGAATGGCGCTCGAAAACGGCGCAGACCTCGTGCTGGAGCTGCCTACCGTATACAGCCTTTCGGCGGCGGAGGGCTTCGCGCGCGGCGCGGTATCTGTCATCGAGGCGCTGGGCTGTGTGGATATGCTGTCCTTTGGCAGCGAATGCGGCGATATCGCGGCACTGAAGGAGGCGGCAGGAGCGTCTGAATATGCGCTCCACACCGAGGAATTCAAGGAGCTCATGCGAAAGGGCGAGACGTTTCCGTCCGCTCTTGCGAAGGCTGTCAAGACCTACTACACCGATGATGTTTACGAGGTGCTTACTTCTCCCAACAATACGCTCGCTGTTGAATACATCAAGGCACTTGACGATATCGGCAGCGCGATACAGCCTGTGACGATACAGCGTTTCGGTGCTGACCACGACAGCGACGAGGAGGAGCAACAGTTTGCAAGCGCCTCGCTGATACGAAAAAAGATAATGTCGGGCGAGGATTATTCCGAGTTCGCGCCTGTTTTAAACGAGCCTGCAGCGGATATCCACAGGCTTGAAAGCGCGATACTTTCTACGCTGCGCACTATGAAGCCCTCAGACTTTGAGTGCGTGTACGACGCAGCGCAGGGGCTGGGCGAGAGGCTGTACAAGGCGGCGAGAAAGGCCTGCAGCCTTGACGAGCTGTATTTTCTTACAAAGACAAGGCGCTACACCCTCGCGAGGATACGCAGAGCGGTGCTTTGCAGCTTCCTCGGCATAGACAAAAAGCAGCTGCGCGAGCCGATAGCGTATATCCGCATACTCGGCATGAACACGCGCGGCAGAGAGATACTCTCGGCGGCGCAGTGCGGACTGCCGATAGATACCTCGCTCAAAAGCCTCATGAAGCAGAGCCGCGAGGCTCATAAGCAGGGAGCCTTTGAGGAGCGCTGCGGCGATATCTATTCGCTTTGCTTTGAAAAGGCAAGACCCTGCGGCTGCGAGTTTACCACAAAACCTGTAATTATTGAATGAACGTAACATAAAATATATCGGAGGACAGAAAATGCTCACAATAACAGAGATACAGTACAAGAACTTCGGCAAGTGCCTTGAATTAAAGAATGATACCGCGACTGTTGTGGTAACGCTTGACATCGGCCCGCGCATCATCTCCTACCACCTGAACGGCAAGGACAATATCCTTTTTGAGGACGAAAAGCGCGTTTTCTTCGAGCGCGGCGAGGCTTTCAAGGAGTACTTCGGCGAGGATAAGACATGGTACATCTACGGCGGCCACCGCCTCTGGAGCAGCCCCGAGAGCATGCCGCACAGCTACGTTCCCGATAACGAGCCTGTAAAGTACGAGCTTTATCAGTTCAAAAGCGGCGACGGCGAGAGCAACGGCGTAATGCTGACGCCCCCAGCGACTAAGACAGGTCAGCAGCACAACATGGTGCTGTGGTTTGACGAGGGCGGCAAGGGCAGCTCGCGCCTCAAGGTGATACACAACATCAAGAACGTTTCGGGCGCTATCGTTACCCTCGCGCCGTGGCCTATGAGCGTTTGCAGCGCAGGCGGTGTGGAGATATTCCCGCAGAGCACAAAGGACAACGGCCTGCTTTCCAACCGCAGAAACGTATTCTGGCCCTACTCCGATATCAACGACCCGCGCTTCTTCCTCGGAAACAGATACGGCACGCTGAAGCAGGTCCCCGATTCCGAGGGCAAGTTCAAGATAGGCATGAACAACGAGGACGGCTGGGCTGCTTACATCAACAACGGACAGATATTCTTGAAGAATTTCGAGATGAATGTCGAGGGTGAGTACCCCGATTTCGGATGCAATTTCGAGACCTTTACAAACGGCATATTCCTCGAGTGCGAGAGCCTTGGCGAGCTTAAGACCCTCAAAAACGGACAGGTCGCAAGCATCGTCGAGGAGTGGGAGCTTATCGAGTGCAACGACAGCTTCGACCCCCGAAACGAGGACAGCATCGACGAGTTTGTGAAGAAATACGACCTGCGTAACAAGACGGGCGCACAGCCTGTTACTGCCCACACGATAATGAGGCACGAATAACACACAAGGAGCACCTATGACCCTTTACGAGCAGCTTCGCGAGAAGCACAGACTATTCATATATCACAGCTATGAGTTTGCGAAAGACGGCGAAAAGAACGTTCTGCGCTTTCATTTCTCTATAGACGAGCATCATTTCTATCCGCAGTGGACGTGGGAATTTGATAGCCCCGACAGCTGCAACATAACGCTCATTGACGAGCTTGCGTTCTCGCTCGGCATGGCGGAGCTTGTTTCCTACTGGAAGTGCGCCTGCTGCCCCGAGGTGGAGGTGCGCTGCGGAGCGCTGACCGAGTGGCAGAAGAACTGGTGGAAGAAGCTTTATTTTAATGGCCTCGGCGAGGTTTTCTACCGCAACGGCATAGAGCCCGACTTGGACAGCTTTATGAATATCACCGCCCCCGCGACTATCGAGCGCCGCGCATTTTACGGCAGAAATGCCGAGCTCAGCGGTGCCTTAGTCCCGATAGGCGGCGGAAAGGACAGCGTGGTGTCGGTGGAGCTTCTTAAAAAGCATGGCGCGGATATCCACCCCTATATCATCAATCCACGCGGCGCGACCCTCGGCTGCGTTGAGGCGGCAGGTATCGCTTCTGACAAGACAGTGGGAGTTCGCAGGACTATCGATAAGACGCTGCTTGAATTAAATAAGCTGGGCTACTTGAATGGCCACACTCCGTTTTCGGCGGTGGTGGCTTTCTCGGCAGAGCTTTTTGCGGCGATGAAAGGGCTTAAATACATCGCGCTCTCCAATGAGAGCAGCGCGAACGAGGCTTATGTTGACGGCACGACGATAAACCACCAGTACAGCAAATCCACCGAGTTTGAGCGCGACTTCCGCGAATACTCGGAGCATATCTTCGGGGCTATCGCGCAGAATGTATATCCCGAGTATTTTTCGCTGCTGCGACCATGGAGCGAATGGCAGATAGCGCGCGAATTTGTTAAATATCCGCAGTATTTCGGAGTATTCCAGAGCTGCAATCTTGGCAGCAAGACGGACGTGTGGTGCGGCGAGTGAAGTCGGAGGCCAAGCGGTCTTAGGAAGACAAA
>JAZNWG010000170.1:0-2532 GCA_045593225.1 Oscillospiraceae bacterium | reverse complement strand
AGCCGATATACTCCTTTACTCCATCAGGTGTTAGGTAATATATCCTGTCAGCTAGCTTATTTATAAGATAACGGTCATGCGATATTATAAACATTGTGCCGTCATAGTTCAGAAGTGCGTTCTCGAGTGCTTCACAAGAGGTGATATCAAGATGGTTCGTAGGCTCGTCAAGCAGCAGGAAGTTTGATCCCGACGGCATAAGCTTCAGAATTGCTATCCTCGCGCGCTCGCCACCGCTTAGCTCGGATACTTTTTTGAATACAGCATCGCCCTTGAAAAGGAATGAGCCTAGGGCTGTTCTTACCTGTGTTTCAGTCATTTTTGGATATGCGTCCCATATCTCATCAATAGCAGTTTTACTGTCATCAAGTCCTGCCTGAGCCTGATCGAAATATCCCATCTGTACGCGGGTTCCATAATTGAAATCGCCGCTGTCAGCAGTGTATTGACCTGTGAAGATCTTGAAAAGAGAGGTCTTACCGCAGCCGTTGCTGCCTAAAAGAAAGACCCTCTCCCCTTTTTTTATGTCAAGATTCACTCCATGAAATAATCTCTTGCCATCGAATCCAAGTGCAATGTTGTTTACATGAAAAACATCATTACCGCAGCCGTCAGCCGATTTAAAATTGAATCTGAGCGATTCGGGCGCATCCTCGGGCTTTACAAGCGTTGCTTCAAGTCTGTCGATAGACTTCTGCTTGCTTGCGATAGTAACATAATTATGTGCCTGATTCCAGCGCTTCTGCTGGTCGATAATGCCCTCAATTCGCTTTATCTCTTTAACTGTACTGTCATATACCTTGCGGCGGCGCTCCATTTCCTCTGCTTTTAACTGAAGAAAGCGGGTGTATGCACCTTTGTAGTCATCAAGGTGGCAGTTTTCAAGCTCTAAGGTGCGGTTTGTGACCTTATCAAGGAAATAGCGGTCATGCGAAATTACGATATATGCTCCGCGATAGTCATTGAGAAAACGCTCCAGCCACTCGACTGACTTAATATCAAGGTGGTTTGTAGGCTCGTCAAGGAGCAGCAGATTTGCGTTGGAAAGCAGCAGCTTTGCAAGCTGAAGCTTGGATTTCTGACCGCCGCTGAGTACACCTACAGAAAGCTTGAAATCGCTTTCGGAGAAACCAAGACCTGTAAGCGCAGAAGCTGTACGGCTTTTATAGGTAAGTCCGCCCTCGCGTTCGAAGCGTTCGGTGAGCAGCGTCTGTCTTTCAATAACATCAGCGCTATGATTTCCTGCATCTATTTTGTCGTGCAGTTCTTCAAGCTCAAGCTCCATATCCTCAAGCCAATCAAATACAGTCAGCGCTTCATCAAAGACAGTGCGTTCTGTATTTTTACAGGAAAACTGCTCCATGAAGCCCATTTTGCAGCTGCCTGCTATGTGTATCTCACCCTCATCGGAAGTATGCTCGCCTTTAAGCAAGCGGAACAGTGTAGTCTTGCCGCAGCCGTTAACTCCGACAAGCCCTATTCTGTCATCGTCGTAAACATCGAATGTAACGCCTGAGAACAGTTCTCTGTCCGCAAACGACATAGCGATGTTGTTTAAACTCATAAGTAACATTTATTTCACCAATTTTTTTATATCCATTGAATAAAAGCTGTCTTGTCATTTCTGTTATAGCCTGCGCGCTCATAGAAACTGAGCGTGCTTTCAAGCTTTGAGCCTGTTAACAGCATCATCTTGTAACAGTTTTTTTTCTGTGCGATCTCCTTAGCATAGTCAAGGCAAGCAGTTGCTAATCCCCTTCCCCGAAATTCAGGATCGGTAACTACGTTTTCTATAAAAGCATAAGGCTGCTGTCCGTGAGTGAGGTTGGGTATAATCACGCAAACGCAGGAAGAAACGATTCTGCCGTTCTCTACGGCAACGATGATATGGTGATCCTTGTCTGATAAGATTTTATCCCAGACAGCCATGATCTTATCTGTTTTCTCGGGTATGGGATTATTATGCAGATGTGTATAAAGCTCCATAAGCCCATTAAAATCATTAGATGTAAGTTCTCTTATCATAAAAATCTCCATAACAAACCGTACCGCTCTCGTTTTGCGAAAGCGGTCGGTAATTATTCTTTATCAGTTTGTTGTTTCAAAGCCCTTGTATTTGCTAGGTGCGTACTTGTTCAGCTGCTGCTGGTCAAAGTTAACCTCATACTCGGCATATGCTGCTTCGATATACTCGTCAAAGGAGTCGCCTGTTATCTGAGAAATGATATATATCTGGTTATTCTCCTTCCACTGCTCCTTGGTTGTAATATCCTCTCTTATGATGAGATATGCAGACTGTTTGCCTTCGCAGTAGTAAGCCTTGCCATCGTCAGCGGTTTTCCAGATAAACTCTGTCAGCTCCTCGGAAAGCGAAGAGGATTCCTTGCTGATGATAGTTTCAAGCTCTTCAACTGTTTCAGCCTTTTCTGCAGTTGCGGAGTTCTTTGCTTCCTCCATGTAAGCATCGAAATCCTCGGGCTGCTCTGCGTCATCAGCTTCGAGAGCTGTTTCCGCATCGACCATAGCTTCATT
>JAZNWG010000169.1:0-1889 GCA_045593225.1 Oscillospiraceae bacterium | reverse complement strand
AGTGGACAAAAACGGTAAGCGCGTGTGGCTGACAGGCGTGAACTGGTTTGGCTACAACACTGGTACAAATACCTTTGACGGACTGTGGAACAGCGAGCTTAAAGCTTCGGTAGAGGCTATCGCTGACCACGGCTTCAACCTTATCAGAGTTCCGATATCCGCAGAGCTGATAAATCAATGGGCAGCAGGCGAATACCCTAAGGCAAACTACAACAACGCCTACAACACTGACCTCAACAGCATGAACAGCCTTCAGATATTCGACTATTTCCTGAAGCTTGCGGAAGAAAACGGTATTAAGGTAATGCCTGATATCCACAGCGCCGAAACGAACGCCTCGGGTCATAATGTAAACCTGTGGTATACCTCAAAGGTAACGGTAGAGGACTTCTACTCCGCGCTTGAATGGATGGCTGAACGCTACAAGAACAATGACACTATAATCGCATACGATCTCAAAAACGAGCCTCACGGAAAGCCGTACGAGGGCGACGGCGCTGCAATATGGAACGACTCCAAGGACGCAAACAACTGGAAGTATGTCGCAGAAACAGCGGCTGCACGTATCCTCGCGAAGAATCCCAATGTGCTTATCCTGGTAGAGGGCACCGAGATATATCCCATGGATCTTGCAACTAATTCGGATTACCACTCCACAAACGAAAAGGACTACTATTTCAACTGGTGGGGCGGCAATCTCCGCGCAGTCAAGGACTACCCCATCGACCTCGGAAAGTATCAGAACAAGCTTGTATATTCACCTCATGACTACGGTCCTACCGTTTACAAGCAGCCGTGGTTTGAGGGCAATTACACCTTTGACAGCCTTATGAAGGACTGCTGGTACGACAACTGGTTCTACATACATAAAAACGGTACCGCTCCCCTGCTTATCGGAGAATGGGGCGGCTTTATGAAAGAGCCTAACCTCACATGGATGACCTATATGCGGCAGCTCATCAAGGAAAACAAGCTGAACCACACATTCTGGTGCTTCAACGCAAACTCGGGCGATACGGGCGGACTGGTGCTTGATGACTTCAAGACATGGGACGAGGAAAAATATGCTTTTGTAAAGGAAGTTCTGTGGCAGGAAGGCGGAAAGTTCGTCGGACTTGACCACGCTATACCGCTCGGAAAGAACGGAATCACACTCAGCGCTGCTTCGGGTATCTGAAAATAGGTTTAACACAACAAAAGCCGATGGAACTTAATGTTCCATCGGCTTTCTTCATATCATCGGTTTATAACAGAATGACTGTGAATGTAGAACTCCTCCTGGCTTGGTTGCCACGCTTTTACCTTGGGCGGGAAAAGCTTGTCGAACTCTGCGACTGCCTCAGTATCAGCACAAGGCGCATCTGCATCATTGGGGTGGTAGAACCACTTTCTTCCGTCAAGCGCGTCTTCTCTGAGCACCTTTACAAGCAGCGCCGCAGGGAAAACATCCCCCTCAAAGCAGACGTTGTACTTTTTACAGCTCTTATAGCCGCGCGCAACGTAGTTATCGGGATTTCCAAAATTTATTACGGTATCATATCCCATTTCCGCAACCTTTTCAAAGGTATGCTCAAGCAGCAGCTTACTGCAGCCCCTACGCTGAAACTCGGGGTGAATACACAGCGGACCCATGGAAACGACAGGCTTCTCGTTGCCGCTTTCATCTACAAGCATAGCTTTTGTATACATGATACAGCCGATTATCCTGCCATCGAGCTCAAGCACATATCCAAGCTCACGGATAAATGCCTCGTGATCTCGCATAACGTGGATAAAGTAATGCTCGTCACAGCCCGGGACACTTAAATTCCAAAACGCTTCACGCGCAAGTTCTTCTACCTCGCGATAGTCCTTTTCTGTTTCTAATCTGATAATAAAGTCATTTTTAT
>JAZNWG010000168.1:0-2018 GCA_045593225.1 Oscillospiraceae bacterium | reverse complement strand
TGCTTTCAAGCGGCGATTACAGGCTTATCATCAGCCTGCTGCACTCGCTGTATCTGGAAAAGCAGAAGCGTATCGGGATAGGCAAAAAGCTGCTTGCGGCAGACGAAAAGGCTATGCGCTCGGCAGAGCAGCTGATAAACCGCGAGTTTGCATTCGTGCTGGAAATACCCGAAAATGAGATAGCACAGTTTATCTCCGAAAGAATAAGTTCATAAAAATATCCCCGAGTATTCCTCGGGGATTTTTTTGTTTTGTAAGGGCACGGCTTGCCGTGCCCGTTTAATTGTTGCTATTTTTCTTCGGACACGGCAAGCCGTGCCCCTACAACACATCGCATTACAAAGCAATTTCGCAGTGGCGGAATCCAGTATATAATGCGTCCGCCCAAAAATGTGATATGCAAAAAGGGCGGATATTGAATCCGCCCCTACAACATCAAAATCTTTTTACATATCTCTTCCGCCGATCGCATTGAGGATAAGCTGCTTTCTGGAAAGGTCGAGCGAGCGCACCTTTTCTCGCAGAGGAAGTATCGCAGAGGGAGTTACGGAAAGCTCGTCCACGCCCATTGCAAGGAAAGCCTCGGTAAGCTCATCGTCCGCGCCAAGCTCGCCGCATATTCCTATCCAGCCGCCCTTTTCGTGAATGTTCTGCGCAGCATAGCGTATCATTCGAAGCAAAGCTGTATGGCGCGAGTTGTGGTATCTGTCAAGCCCGGGGTTCTGCCTGTCAACCGCGAGAGTGTACTGCGTAAGATCGTTTGAGCCAACGCTGAAAAAGTCCACCTCGTCCGCGAGCAGGTCGCTTATTACCACCGAAGCAGGGGTCTCTATCATCACGCCTATCTCGATGTTGCTGTCAAACGGGATATTCGCCGCGCGAAGCTCAGCCTTTACCTCGTTGATGACCTTTTTAGCCTCAATAACCTCCTCCACAGCGATTATCATCGGGAACATTATCGCAAGCCTGCCATGCGCCGAAGCGCGCAGCAGCGCCCTTATCTGCGTTCTGAAAACATCTGGATTTGCAAGGCAGAAGCGTATTCCTCTTACACCGAGCGCAGGGTTTTCCTCGCGCGGCAGCGTGAAGCAGCTTGCCTGCTTGTCCGCGCCGATGTCAAGCGTGCGTATGACTACGCGCTTTCCGCCCATGCGAGCCAGAGCCTCGCTGTAGATGCGGTACTGGTATTCCTCATCGGGCGGAGTGGCGCTGTCCATGTACAGAAATTCGCTTCTCAGCAGTCCTATACCGCCGCAGTCGTTTGCCATAGCCGCATTGATATCGTCAAGGCTGCCGACATTCGCGTACAGGTCTATCTTTACTCCGTCAAGGGTGATATTCTCCTTGCCGTAAAGTCCGCGCAGCTGCTCACGGTGCAGCTTCTGCTCGGTCTGACGGCGGAGCATTTCGGTCTTTGTTTCCTCGTCGGGATTGATGTACAGCCTGCCGCTTCTGCCGTCAACAATTATCTCGTCGCCGTCGCATATCTCGTAGAACTCATCATGAAGTCCCACAACAGCAGGAATGCCCATGGTGCGCGCGAGAATTGCCGTATGCGAGGTCGCCGAGCCTCTCGAGGTACACAGTGCGACAACGGAATTTCTGTCCATTGCCGCTGTTTCGGAAGGCGAAAAATCGTCCGCGCAGATAACGCTCTTGCCCTTGTGCTCCTGCGGCGAGGAGGTCTTTTTCATCAGACAGCGCACAAGTCGGTTGGATACGTCCTGCACATCTGCAACGCGCTCACGCATATAGTCGTCCTCGATTATCGAGAACATCTCCGCGAAGTTACGCGAGGTCATCGCCACAGCGTATTCGGCATTGATATTCTGACGGCGGATTATGCGCTCTACCGAGCTGTTGAAGTCGGGGTCCTCTATCATCATGCGGTGGACGGAGAATATCTCCGCCTCCTCCCTGCCAAACTCGGCAAGGGTGCGCTTGTAAAGGTCGTCCAGCTGCGCAAGCGCCGCACGCTTTGCGTTGAGATAGCGCACGAGCTCTGCGTCCGCGTCCTC
>JAZNWG010000167.1:0-5932 GCA_045593225.1 Oscillospiraceae bacterium | reverse complement strand
TTGTCGCTTGTCTCATAGTGAACATCGCCGAACAGATCAAACACAGGCTCCTCGACAGGCTGCTGTTTCTTAGCCGTTTTCTTCGGCTCCGACTTCTTCTGTGTCTTTGGCTTGCTCTGCTTCTGATCGCTGTTTTCCATTTCCATAAGCTGTCCGAGCAGCTCGCTCACGCGGTCCATGTTGATCTCAGGAACGGAAACAGGCTCAGGCTCGGGCTGCGGCGCAGGAGCAGGAAAGGCCGCTTCAAACACAGGCGTCACAGGGCGGTCATAGATAGGCTGCGGCTGTGGCTCGGGCTGCGTCTGACCAAAGGGTGTGAATGTATTGCTGCGGGGAGCATAAGCGTCCTCCGCTCTGATTATCCTTGTCACCTGCGTATTCTCGCGCTGGGGAGCCTGCTTGTGCTGCTGAACGCTGGGCGAGGTGAAGAACGCCTTCCTCTGCGAGGCCGTAATATCCTCTGTCGGGTCAAATTCTTCCTCCTCGGGCTGCTTTGGCTTCACCTGCGCGTCAAGCTCGCTGCGATCTATGCGCTTTGGCACGAACGGCTTCACTACGCGCTCTCTTGTGGGGCGATCAGCCTTCTTTGCGACAACGCGTACAGGGTTGCTTCGGGAAATATCAAGCGAATGGGAGTAGGTGATGAAAGCCTCAAGCTCCTCAACAGGTATCTCGCCGTTGTCTACCTTCTCATACAGCGAATCGAGGTATACCTTCCAGCTCTCGTACTCGGAAAGCGTCATGGAAGCATCCACGCGGCTGTACATCTCGTCCGTGATATCCCTGAACTTCTTCTGAAGCTCATCAGAGATTCGGCTCTTGGGGTGTTCCAGCTCGTATATCTGCAGGCAGGTCTTGCCGCCGGGAGTAAACAGCGAGCAATACTCCGCAGTATATTTGTCGTCTCGCACGAAATAGCGTCCGCAGCGCTTGCAGCGTGCAAGCCAGCCGCCGCTCTCGATAAGCGCGTCGATCTCAAGATCGACTACAGACTTCAGTCCGCAGGGCATATATACCTTAGTGGGCGAGTTCTCCATTTCGCTGCGCGAGATGTTGTAGCTTGCGTATTCCTGCGCAAGTCCCGCCTTCATGTAGGAGAATGCGTCCATTGCTATCTGATCGGAAAGACTTCCGTAATTATCGGTGTCGGAGTAGTCCTCGGAATAATCGAAATCCGCAAGCAGGTTCTTCACTATGTCCTTGGATATGTTCGGGAACATAAATGCGGCAGACGGTGTTCTGCCAATGGAATACACCTTAGTGACACCAAGCTCCTCCACGCGGCAGCCAAGCTCCTGCGCGGTAACGCTGAACATCAGGTCGAAATAATTTCTGCGTGCGGCAGCCTCCTCGGCAGAGGAAAGCTCACCCGAGAAAACAAAGCTTATCTTGTTCTTGGCATAGTCCTGCACACGCACGAGATTCAGCCATTCGTTGATCGCGCGGTTGTAACGATAATCGCAAAGGCGCACGAAAACAGCCTTCTCAAACATCGTATTACAGCCCATAAATCTGTTCCACAGCGTTCCTGTACCGATGTTATCCCTGCGGCAGACATAGTCTATCCAGCAATCCAGCACTATCTTGTCGTAGGTGGAGCGTATATTGTTCTCGATATAGACATGCGCGCCCTTAAGCGTGTTTCGAAGATCGGTCACGCGGTCAAAATCAAGCTCGCCCTCCTTCAGCGCGTCATCGCAGATAGCGATAGCATTCTCTGCGAAATACGCAAGGTCGAACTCGCAGAAATTAAGCAGCGAGCGCGGATATTTCACCATGATTATCTCACTTGAATTCATACCGACAAGATGAAGAATTCTGTCCACAGTACAGCTCCTTTCACTGGGCAATACCTGCCCTGTACTTCTGAATATACCAAACGGACGGCTAAGCAGCTTGCCCTAGCCGTCCGGAAATGTTTTCTTTATGCTGCCTCAGCAGACTCTGCTGTTTCACCGACGATAAGCGCTTCGGAAGTGCTCTCCGCGGTCTCGGAAGACTCCTTGCTCTCATTTGTTTCAGCGAAAGCAGGTACCTCCTCAAGGTCATCAGCCTCGTCAGACTCAACAGACTCGATAAGATAAGGATTTTCTCTGAGGCTGCCCTCTACGCGCAGCATTTCGTTTTCCTCGTCACTATCGTAAATATCTGCAATATACCACTTAACAGGATCGTCGCTCTGTCCTGTATACTGCATGGAAAGCACGTGCTGACAGCCAAGCACCTTTTTGCAGTAGCCAAACGGTATCTCGACATCATCACCTGTATATTCAACATAGTACGAAGCGATCCTGCGCTCGCCTACAGGGTCATCAACATAGCGGACAATGCGGTACTCACCCGAGGGAGATATAGTGCCCTCGCGAGCCTCGTATTTCATATCACGCTGCGACAGATCAACACCTGTAAAGCTTATCGGTCCCATAAGCATGCCGATAGCAAGGTAAGCCGCAACACCAATGACATACATCAGCAGGAACATTGTTCCAAGCACGGTCTTGAGCGTTTCGTTTGCGGCATTGATAAAGAACATCGCAACCACCACAACAAGCGGCGGTGCGATCATATACCAGTTGCCGTAAGCGAAGATGACTATCAGGAATACGATAACAGGCAGCACCATGCAGTTTATCATAGTGAAGACCTGACGTCGCGTGTAGATCATAAGACCGAGAGCCGCGATATTTACAAACAGATAAAGTACAAACAGGGAGTTTGCATTATCATAATGGAAGGTATACGCAAGGTTCAGCCATGCTATCCAGATCATAAGTCCTGTATAAGCCCAGCATATCAGCGAAACGCCTCTTTTGAACCATACATTTTTGAAAAACGCGACAAGCTTATCCATTATGGTACTTCCCTTTCAAACGATCGTATTAGTAGAACTTCTTCTTTCTGTAGATGATAAAGCCAACAGCCGCAGCAGCGATGACCACTACAACGATAACGATGATAACGATAGGGCCTGCAAAGCTGTCGCCGCCGATATCGGAAGCTCCTGTTGTTGTGGCTGCTGTTGTAGCAGCGGGTGTTGTAGCCTGATTAGGCTGTGTGGTTGTTGTGATAGGACGGTCTGTGTCTTCTTCCTCGGTCTTTGCTGTTGTGGTGGCCGCGGTAGTAGTCTCCTCAGGCTCGTCCTCTGTGTCAGCGGGAGCATCTGTATCCTCGGGCTCGTCTACGGGCTCATCGTCCTCTACGGGAGCCTCTGTCTCCTCCTCAACGGGAGCAGTCGTGGTCTCCTCAGGCTCGGAAGTTGTTGTGGTAGCAACAGTTGTGACCTCAGGAGCGTCACCTACGCCAACAAATCTGAGACCGCTTACCGTAACCTCTACATTCTGTGTCTCAGAGGAGTTTGTATACAGCTGTACACGTAAAGCCATAGGCTCCTTGCTGCTGAAGCCGCCGGAGTAGTATGTAGAGAACGGCTCTCTTACAGTGGTGGCCTGACCGTTTACGAGAAGGCCGTTCCAGTCAGTGGGATTTACCCAGCCCCAGTTAGCTGTAAATCCGGGCATACAAGCATATACCTGATCGCCGTCAGTGTGCATTGTAACGTCCACTTCGACATAAGCGCCGGAATTATTCCAGAACTCGCTGCTCAGCGCGTCTCCATCAAGATAGAAATTAACAGACTTAGCCGAGCCGGGAGTGATCTCCACCGAAACAGTGACCTCATTGTCGGTTATACTACCAACAACAGTACCGTCAACATCTGCTTTGGTGGGTGTTTTAACGTACGCCGCGCCTGCGCCCAGCGCGAGTACAAATATCATTGTCAGCGCCAGAAGTAAAGCGCTGTACTTTCTTACCTTTCTTAACATAATAATGCCTCCTGTGAAATATATAATAACAGCAGTAAACATACTGCCACATATAATTATTGTATATCAAAAACACGAAAAATTCAAGTAGTTTGAACAAGTTTATGACTTTCAACAAATATTACGCTTAAAAATGGCGGTTTATCTGTAATTATCTCGAAAACGACCAGTTGTGCATTCCAGTCGCAAAAACGATAATCGACGTTAAGGCGCCACATGTCGTTTTTTAGGGACAAAAATTCCGCCGAGGACCGACGGAATTTTAATGTCATAAATTGTAATTATGTAGCTTACTTAGTGCTGTTCAGTATCTGAAGCAGAGCATCGATATCGCCTGTGTCAGCATCAGAGATCGGAACGTGATCAAATGCGGGAGCAGTAGGATCGGTAAAGTCGATCTTTACAGGGATCTGATCATTTCTTACGCCGCCGAAATCTGTCGCAATAGCGATGATGGAGATCTCGTCGTCGCTGAGATTGTCATCAAACATGATACCTGCCTTGACTCTTGCATTGGGAGCAGCATTCTTTGTGATCTCAGCAGAGATAGCGTCAAAATCGTCCAGTGTGCAGGAGGTGGGAATGCTTACGTTAAGCAGCACTCTGCGTGCGCCCGAGATAGAAGTCTCAAGCAGCGGGCTGTGCAGTACCTCGTCAAGAGCGTCCTGGATCTTGTTGTCACCCTTGCCCTTACCCATAGCCATATGAGCGATACCACTGTCCTTCAGCGCCATTGTAACGTCAGCAAAGTCAACGTTCATGAAGCCAACGCCTGTAACCAGATCAGAGATACCCTTTACAGCCTTGTAGAGCACGCTGTCAACAGCCTTGAACGCCTCGATAGTTGTCAGCTTGCTGTTGGAGATCTCCTTCACCTTTTCGTTGGGGATAACGATAAGTGCGTCAACATACTTCTGCATCTCATCGATGCCCTTCATTGCCTGCACCATCTTTTCCTTGCCTTCCCATGCGAAGGGCTTTGTAACAACACCTACGGTGAGGATATTCTTATCCTTTGCGATAGAAGCAACTACGGGGCCCGCACCTGTACCTGTGCCGCCGCCCATACCTGCTGCAACGAATGCCATGGACACCTTATCCATCACCGCTGTCAGCTCGTCACGGCTCTCCTCTGCGGACTCCTGTCCGACGATAGGCTCATTACCTGCGCCCCAGCCGCGTGTACGCTTCTTACCGATCTGAAGGCGCTTCATCTTGCTGCCGTCCTTGGAACGCAGTGCCTTAACGTCTGTATTTGCAACAACATAATCGATGCCTGTCATACCTGCCTCGATCATGTGATCTACGGCATTTCCTCCGCCGCCACCAACGCCGATGACCATTATTTTGGTGGCATCCTCAAACTCTTCCAGCTCAAAATCGTCGTCGTGCTTATCTATTTCAAATGCCATGTCTTTGTCCTCCAAAGCTTTTATTTTCATCAAGGATATGCGCATTTTGGGCGCACAAATACCCTAGATATAGTATTCTACCATCTATTATAGCAGACTTGAAAACAAAATGCAACTGTTTTTTTAAGAAATTTCTGTTAATTTGCTTTTTTGGACAGCTGAGAAATATTTAAGCCTCGCCAGTCGCCTCCGAGGTAGCCTCGGCGGTATCCGCCTCAGGCAGCACAGGAGCCACCTGTACGGAATTGTCGATCATATTATTATCTCGTACATACACCTTTTCGGTGTTGGTGAGGTTTACCGTTACCGACTCGGTAGCGGTTATCTCAGTGTCGATAAGCTCCTTGGCGATATACATCTTGTTTTCGAGCTCTGTCGCAATGCCGAGCTCCAGTGTAATTCTGTCCTGAACCAGCATTTTTATCTCGAAACGGTCAGTTATGTCGATAGAGGTTATTTCGGTAAGCCCTGCTGTTTCCGCAGCGGAAAGCAGCTCAGCGGGCAGATCGTTCTTGCCCTCCACCTCAGAGCTCAGCGTGCCGCCTACCTGTGGCTCGGCAGCCTCAAAGCCTATCACCACAGGCAGCGAGCCTGCGGGAGCCTCCTCGATTATCTTGCCGAGACGCGAAATAGTATAAGTATCACCGCCATACTGTACAGCATACCAGCGCTCCGCCTCGGTGACGTTTATCACGA
>JAZNWG010000166.1:0-2883 GCA_045593225.1 Oscillospiraceae bacterium | reverse complement strand
ACACGATACCGAAGTTTACCGCCTTTGCACTGCGTCGCATATTCTCGTCCACCCAGTCAGCAGGCACACCGAACACGCTTGCTGCGGTCTGCGCGTGGATATCTCCGCCCTCGCAGAAGGTCTTTATCATTATCTCGTCCTTTGCGAGATGCGCGAGCACACGCAGCTCTATCTGGCTGTAGTCCGCGTCCACCAGCACCTTGCCGTCGCCTGCTGTAAAGAAGCGGCGGAAGTTGCGGCCAAGCTCGGTACGGACAGGGATATTCTGAATATTCGGCTCGGCAGAGGAGATGCGTCCTGTGCGGGTCTCGGTCTGTTTGAATGTGGTGTGCATGCGCCCGTCAGGAGAGACAGCATTTTCAAGCCCCTTGACGTAGGTGTTGAACAGCTTTGTGAGCGAGCGGTATTCCAGTATCAGCGGCACTATCGGGTGCTTGTCGGAAAGGCTCTCAAGCGTTTCAGCGTCAGTGGAGTAGCCCGTCTTGCGCTTTTTGCCCGAGGGCAGCGAAAGCTCCTCGAAAAGCACTACGCTCAGCTGCTTTGGCGAGCCGATGTTGAACTCGTGTCCTGCAAGCGAGTACACCTGCTGCTCTATCTCGGCTATCTGCGGCTTTAGCTGCTCACCGAAATCATGCAGTGCAGCTATATCCATCGCGATACCCGAAAGCTCCATAGAGGACAGCACCTCTGCAAGCGGTATCTCGATATCTGTAAGAACGCCTGACATACCCTGCTGGTGTATGCGGGCGAAAAGCTCCTTGTTCAGCAGAAACAGCGACTGGCCGAGCTTGTTTTCGTCATAAGGAACGCCATACTCGGCGCACAGCCTTGATATCGAATAATCATTTGCATTTACATTGAGAAGATACGCAGCAAGCGTTGTGTCAAATACGACATTATTCAGTTCAATTCCGTTCTGCAGGCAGTAGCGGTACAGCTCCTTTGCGTTTGCGGTGCGCTTAGGAGTGCTGTCAGAAAGCAGCGAATTTATATCGCCGTTTACAGCCTTACCGCCCTTGCAGATACATATCTCATCACCGAGCAGTATGACCTCATAAGCGTCAAGCGGAAATTCGGGTACAGGCTGGGCGGCCTTTTCGGGCGCAGCTTCAGCCTTTGCGGCAGGCGCGTCCTGCTTTACGGCTGCTGCCTCAAGTCCGAATTTCTTCAGTATCGAGAACATCTCCATCTCGGTGAGTATCTCGGAGGCGCGAGGGCTTACTTCCCCGAATTTATATTCGTCCATGTTTTCGGATACAGGCGCGTGCAGCTCTATCTCGGCAAGCTTTCGGCTCAGAAGCGCGCTGTCCTTGCCGTTTATAAGCTTTGTGCGCACGCCGTTTGTGACCTCGATAGTGTCTATATTTTCATAGATATATTCAACCGTGTGGTATTTCTGAATGAGCGAAAGCGCGGTCTTTTCGCCTATGCCTGCAACGCCCGGGATATTGTCCGAGGTATCGCCCATAAGCGTTTTTACCTCCAGCATTTCGCGCGGAGTAACGCCGTATACCTCGCCTATCTTTTCGGGAGTGTACATGACATCGCCCTTTGTGGAGGGATAGCGCACCGTTACGCTGTCGTTTATCAGCTGGAAGCTGTCGCGGTCGCCTGTCATGATAACGCACTCCATGCCTTTTTCAGCGGCTGCGCGGGAGAGCGTGCCGATGATATCGTCGGCCTCAAATCCGTCCTTTTCGATTATCTTTACTCCGAGCGCCGTAAGCAGCTCGCGGATAACGGGCATCTGCTGGATAAGCTCGTCGGGAGCTTTGTTTCGCGTGCCCTTGTAGCCGTCGTACATCTCGTGACGGAAGGTAGGCGCGTGAGTATCGAAGGCTGCCGCGATAAGGTCGGGCTGCTCCTCCTTTACAACGCGCAGATAGGTATTCATAAAGCCTGTCAGCGCATTTGTGAACTGCCCCTTTTTGTTAGTCAGCAGACGTATAGCGTAAAACGCGCGGAAGAGTATATTGTTGCCGTCTATCAGAAGAAGCTTCATATGTTACCTCCAAGCATACAGGGGATACCTGCAATGCCGTTTACAAAGCCCTCGATCGCTTTCGTTACTGCACCGAGGTCTGAGATGTTGTTAAGGGTCGGAACGTGCAGGAATATGCAGCAGATACCGCGTTTAAGGCACTCGAAATAGATGTCGTTGCAGTAGGACGTACCGCAGCCGCGCGAGATGTATGCTGCATAGCCGTTTTCTCTGATAAGCTCAGTGGAAACGGTCACGTCCATCGCAGTACGAAGCGTTTCACAGCCACGCTTTGCTTTCGGCTCTACCGATATCTTGTCCTTGATGCAGGGCTTCTGTCCGAGCAGCACGACAACGCTTGTTTCAGCGCGGTCTATCTCATCAAAAAGCGTCTTTACCGACTGCTCCCTGTCATTCGGAAGTATCACCTTGCGGCAGGGAACATCTGCTTTTTCTGTAATCATTCGCGCAGGGTTGTTCTTTCCGTCAAAGCCCCCGAGTATCACTCTGTTCATATATCCTTCACCCCATCAAGAAATTTTCTGCTCAGCTTTTTAAGCAGCAGCATTGTGCAGAGCCCTGTAAAGGCCCCGCCTATTATCGCGGACGACAGCAGTATCGGCGTGTATGCGAATACAGAAAGGCTGCCGTAATATAAAGCCGCCGTCAGAAGCTGCCCCCCGATATGCAGTATAGCGCCTGCAACACCGACAAACGGCAGATAGCTTTCGGCTTTTTCTTTGGGCAGCATACGTTTCAGCGCTGCCATTGCAAAAAGCGCCAGTATGCCTCCTACGATGCCGAAGCTCATACTCATTACCGAGCCTGTTATAAGCCCTGCAACAACGCACCTCAGCACTGATATGCAAAGAGCGTCACGAACGCGCCATTTTCCGCCGAGG
>JAZNWG010000165.1:0-2235 GCA_045593225.1 Oscillospiraceae bacterium | reverse complement strand
CGACATGGCTACGATCCGACTTGCACATTCCGCAATACAGACAGCCTTGCTCTGTGATAATCCGCAGGCTTTGAGCCGCGCAGAGTCTAGGCAGTTTTCGGGCTTTATTTCATGCAGCTCTGATATCAGTTTTCCCCACAGGGTATCGCAGGCTTTCATGGAAAGCTGCTGATTTACTATATTATAGCACAGTCCGCTGAAAAATTCATCAGAGATACTGCGCTCGATATAGCCTTTTTGTGATATAAAAGCGCCGAGCCTCTCGTCGCGCTGTGAAAGAAGCTCGGTATGCTTTTGGTCGTATTGAAATATAGCCATTATTCCTCACCGATAAAAAGCTGTGACCAGTAGTTGCTGTATCCGTTGCTGTAATAGCCAATGCCGATGTAACGTGCATCCGGATTCAGCAGATTTGCTTTGTGGTAATAATCGTCAAGCCACGCATTAAGCGCCTGTTTGGCAGTCGGGTAGTAGTAGGCGAGGTTTTCTGCACGGACGTTGCGTTTAAGTCCTGCAAGTCCCAGCAGATAGTCCCATTTTGTTCCGTCAGCTCTCCAGTGGGAGTAATAGCTTGCACATTCCTCTGCGCGCTGCTGTGCGATGTCTGAAAGCTCAGGGATAGTCTCCAGCTCACAAAGGCCATAGCTTTTGCGGAGCTCATTCACAAGCTCAAGCATGTGCTGTCGCTGCGGCTCGGCGTAAACATCGGTGCTGAGCTTGTAGTTTCTGATGTAGTACTTGCTGTAATTACGACCGCTTCTCAGTGCCACGTATTTCAGCTGAGTATCTTCTGTGATCTTTATGGGCTCTGTATAGAGAATAGCATTTTTTGTCGGTACGCTTCCGTCAGTAGTGTAGTATATCTTCGCACCCTTGTCAACACAGGTAAGCTCAACAGAGAAAGGCTGACTGTATGTGCCGGAGCTGACCGAAGCTTTTGGAGCAGCGGTATGTATCTTTACAGTAATACTGTCATAGCCGATAAGCGTTCCGTCCTCATAAGCTGCGGTGCGTATCTTGGTGTTTTTGCTTACAACAATTGGCTTTGTTGTATACAGTGCAGAGTCAGAGGTAGGAAGAGAGCCGTCCGTAGTGTAGTAGACATTTATGTTTTCGTCAGCATTTATTCTTACTAGCTGAGTATTGTTGTAGGTGCCGCTCTCGTGCGAGAATGTATGACTATCCGCTGCTGAAGCAGTAAGCGCGATCGTGGCGAAAGTAATTACTGCACCAAGCATAGCTATAAGCTTGTTCTTCAACATCATCGCTCCTATCTATATATAGTATATATTATGTTTTATATTATACAATCATTGCCGAAAAATGTCAAGGTTGATAATGGGCTATAATTTATAAGAGTAGTTTGTTATTTGCGAAATGGTGTGTTTGTTTGTATAATTTCATCAATTTTTCACATTGAATTTATTGACATTAACGAAAAAAAGGGTATAATTAAATTAGTCGATATAATAACATGCACTTACTTATATCGGCTTCTTTTTATATGTATCTAAATATTTTGTTGATTTTAAATTCATCAGAAAGGAACTGATCATGAAAAACAGCAATAACAACACATACCTGTTTAAAGGCAACGAGACCATACGCAGCGTCAATGATGCGTCTTTCCTTTTCGGAGCCTTTGTTGCAGCCGAGCTTGAAAGCATAGGCATGAGAGCGTCATATCGTCATGTAATGAAGCCGCTCATGGAAAATGACGGTCTCACTCAGCTCGAGCTTGTAAACATTACAAAGCTGAAAGCGCCAACTATCAGCATTACGCTGCGCAATATGGAGCGTGATGGCATAGTGCGTCGCGAAAAGAATGACAATGACCGCCGCGAAACTCATGTATTTATCACTGACAAGGGAAAAAAGATGCACGCAAAGATACTTGAAGCCTATGACAAGGCTGAAAAAGTGATGCTTTCGGGAATATCCGAAAAGGAGCTTGACGCTGTCGGCAAGCTTATTGAAAAGATGACAGCAAATCTAAGAAAAGAGCTTGGAGAAGACTTCGTTGATTAAGGTATTAAAATATTTGAAGAAATACTGGTATATCGCAGCATTGTCGCCGCTGTTCATGATACTTGAGGTCAGCATGGATCTTATCCAGCCTGATCTTATGTCAAGAATAGTGGACGACGGTGTTCTTGCCGAAAACATGGAGATCATACTGAATGTCGGAATTCAGATGGTGATCTTCACAGTCATCGGCTGTATCGGCGGTATACT
>JAZNWG010000164.1:0-2233 GCA_045593225.1 Oscillospiraceae bacterium | reverse complement strand
CTCGGCGAGGGTGTTGCGATCTACGGTCTGCTTATCTCTATCCTTATCCTGTTCGGATAATAAAGCTATGAAATTCTATCTGATAAGCGATAATATCGATACACAGATGGGTATGCGGCTTGCAGGCGTAGAGGGCGAGGTCGCCCACACCGCCGAGGAAGTAGGCTCGGCGCTCGACCGCGCATTCTCGGACGATAATGTAGCGGTGGTGCTTATGACAGAGAAGCTTGTGGAGCTTTGCCGCGAGCGCGTGTATAAGCTGAAGCTGTCCTGCCGCAGACCACTGATAGTAGAGATCCCCGACCGCCACGGAAACTCGGGCGTTACCGAGGCAATAAGCCGCTATGTGAGCGAGGCTGTCGGTATCAAGCTGTAAGAAAGGCTTTGAAAAATGGATAACAACGCAAAACTTGAACTGTTCAGACAGGAGATAAGCCGACAGGCTGAGGAGGACGCTGCCGCAAAGACCGCGGAAATGCGCCGCCGCAGGAAGGAAGCAGGCAAGACCAAAAACGAGCTTGCTGCCAAAGCTGAGCTGGACGAAATAAAAATAGAAATGAACCGCGCCGACAGCACATTCAGACGCGAGATGTCGCGCTGCGATTACGAGCTGAAAAAAGCTGTGCTTACGCACAGAAATGATCTTATCACAAGCTTTTTTGCTGAAACAGAGGAGCGTCTTAAGCAGTTCGTGGCATCGGAGGAATATTCCGACTACCTCAGACGCTCGCTGGAAAAGATACGCTCTTCTATCGCACTCGACAGCGCAACGCTCATCTATGCAAGAGCCTGTGATGTGGATACCGTGCGCGCCCTCACAAGCTGTGAGGTGACCGCTGACAACAGCATAAAGCTCGGTGGACTGCGTGCGCTGTGCCGCAATAAGAATGTGCTGTGTGATGTTACGCTGGATATGGCACTGACAAACGAAAAGCGCATGTTTACCGAAAAGACAGAGCTTCATCTGTAAATCTCTGAAAGGAATGAAACCGATTGAATACTATTTATGCTATAAACGGCCCTGTCGTTAAGGTCGCCGCAGCAAAGGATTTCTCCATGCTGGAAATGGTCTACGTCGGAGAAAAGCGCCTTATCGGAGAGGTCATCGGAGTAAACAACGAATTAACCACGATACAGGTATACGAAAATACCGCAGGCCTTAAAATAGGCGAGCCTGTAATTCCCGCAGGCACTCCCGTATGCGCTACGCTCGGTCCCGGTATAATCTCCAATATCTTCGACGGAATACAGCGCCCCCTGCGCGATATGATAAAGGAAAATGGCGTGTTTGTTGCCGAGGGCAGCAGCATACCCTCGCTTGACGAGGAGCGCGAGTTCGATGTCACCGTGATCGCAAAGGTTGGAGATAAGCTTTCGGGCGGTGATATATACTGCACCTGCCCTGAGACTGCGCTCATCACGCACAAGTGCATGGTTCCTCCGAACATGAGCGGTACAGTAAGCTTTGCCGCTGAAAACGGGAAGTATCGCGTAAACGACGTTATCATAAAGCTCACCACCGAGGACGGAACGGAGATTCCTCTCACAATGGTGCAGAAATGGGCTATCAAAAAGAGCAGACCCGTTGCAAAGCGCCTGCCCGTAAGCAGACCGCTCATCACAGGTCAGCGTATAATCGACACTATCTGCCCAATCGCAAAGGGCGGTACTGCAGCTATCCCCGGCGGCTTCGGTACAGGCAAGACCATGACCCAGCATCAGCTTGCAAAGTGGTGTGACGCGGATATCATCGTGTACATCGGCTGCGGCGAGCGTGGCAATGAGATGACACAGGTGCTGGAGGAGTTCTCCGAGCTTATCGACCCGAAATCGGGCAGACCGCTCACCGACAGAACTGTGCTTATCGCAAACACCTCCAATATGCCCGTTGCTGCGCGTGAGGCTTCTATCTACACAGGTATCACCCTCGCGGAATACTACCGTGACATGGGCTACCATATCGCTATAATGGCGGACTCCACCTCGCGCTGGGCAGAGGCTCTTCGTGAGATATCGGGACGACTTGAGGAAATGCCCGCAGAGGAGGGCTTCCCCGCTTATCTCCCCTCGCGTCTTTCCGAGTTCTATGAGCGCGCAGGCTACGCTGAAACGCTTTGCGGCAGCGAGGGCAGCGTTACCATAATCGGCGCTGTATCACCGCAGGGCTCAGACTTCTCCGAGCCTGTAACGCAGAATACAAAGCGCTTTGTAAAGTCGGAGGCCAAGCGGTCTT
>JAZNWG010000163.1:0-5572 GCA_045593225.1 Oscillospiraceae bacterium | reverse complement strand
CTGTGACAGAGAACAGGGCAAGTTTGCAACTGACGGCTGGTGGTTCGAGGGCGCATTTTCTCAGACCTGTGGCCTGCCCTATATCGGCATGGAGGACGGTCAGGTAGTACATTACCTTGACGCGCAGCCTATCGAGCGCGTTCAGACCTTCATGTATGACATGAAGAAGAACGATCTGCCCTTCCCGAAGTCCGAAAACAACTGGACTATCGTTCCCGCAAACATCGCAGCAGGCAAGACCCTGTTCTATCCCTGCGGTATCTGGGCGCTTGAAGAGCCTGACCTCTCCCACTTCGGAACAATGGACGAGATCATGTTTGCTCCAATGCCTCGCTGCCCCGATGCTGACGCTTACTATCTCCCCTCTGTTATCGACGGCTTTGCTATCTGCAAGGGCGCAGAGAACCCCGAGGGCGTAGCTGCTTACCTCAACTGTGCAATGGCTTGCCGCGAGAGCGAGGTTGCCAAGGAGATCGACCGCGAGCAGCACCGCACCGAGTACGGCTGGACAGACGAGATGTTCGAGATGCTCGACTTCACACGCGAGCTCACCGAGCAGCACCCTGTTATCGAGTTCTACAACGCGGTCTCCGATCCGCTTTACGAGTATGTCAACAATCCCATGAAGGAAGGCTACAACAGCGGCGCTTCCTGGACACAGACCAAGGAGATGATCCGAGGTATGGTACAGGGCGAGCTTGACAAGGCTAACAAGAAGCTTGAAGAATAACAATACCTGAAGCTTTCAGTGAAAAATCTCCCCTTACAGAGCCCCTGCAGAAATGCAGGGGCTTCTCCCGTTTGCAGAGTATTAAGTAAACACAACATAAAAGCACCGCCTGATAGAAAGGCGGTGCTTTTATTTATTACCTATTTATTCAAAGGGAGTGTAGGTGAACCATTCATATTCTGCGGTGAGAGGAGTCGTTCCGTCAAAGGGCTTTAACCAGCCGTCAACGCCTTTTCCGCACCATGCATTCATCATGATCTTGCCCTCAGTGGAGGGAATGTTGGAATCAGCGGAGTATACCTCCTCGCCGTCAACGAACCATACGATCTTATCCTCGTACCACTCAAATGCGTAGGTGTGGAAGTCTTCGGAGGCGTCAAAGCCGAGATCGTGCATATACTCGTGACCGCCTGCGCCGTTGGTGTAGTAGTTGAACTGTACCTTTGTGGTGTCCTTGCCGAGTATCTCAACGTCGATCTCGTCCCAGGGGTTCTGATCGGAGGGACCTGTGTAGGTGAAGAACGAGGAAACAACGCCGTCGTTCTTTATTGCCTTCATGGAGACCTCAAATCGGCCGTAGCCGTAGAAATCGCTTGTGCGGAACTCACCGCCCGAGTAGGGAATATCTGCGCCCGGAAGATCTTCATCGATGACCAGCTGCATCTTGCCGTCGCTGAAGGTAACGTTGGTGCTGCGCCAGGTCACATTGAAGGGATTTCCGTTTGTCCAGCCGTTTGCTATCTCCTGACCGCTGGGCTTTCCGAGCGAGAAATCTACTTTAAGGCTGCCGTCCTCGCCCTTGATGGGATTATCGGGGACCTCTACGGGAGCTGCTGTAGTAGCGGCTGTAGTTGCCGAAGTGGTAGCAGCCTCGGTAGCGGCTGTTGTGGTGTTCTCGGTCGAGGTGCCCGAGCTATCGTCAGCAGCACCGCAAGCAGTAAGCGTCATGACTGCCGCAAGAAGCGCGGTGAGTGCTGTTATTTTTTTCATTGTATTGACCTCCTTGTAGTTTTCGTTTTCTTTAGTTTACCATAAAACTCCGCTCTGCATTGTCATGCATTTACTCTTTTTATCATAGATTTAATGTGTTTGTGAGCATAAATCTGTGATATCAAAGTTAAAAATGAGATATACATTAAGCTTTGGATATGATAAACTGTGAACAAAGAGAAAACTCCCGATACAGGAAAAGAGGTATGTATTATGAAAGAATTCAAAGGCTACAAAAGGGGCGTAAATCTCGGAGGCTGGCTTTCGCAGTGCGATTACAGCGACGAGACACTGAACGGCTTTATCACAGAGGCAGACATCGAAAGGATAGCCTCATGGGGACTTGACCATGTGCGCATTCCGATGGATTACAATATATTTATGGACGACAGCGGCAGCTTTATAGAAAGAGGCTTCGAGGCTGTTGACAGAGCGCTTGCATGGTGTGAAAAGCATGGGCTGAATGCTGTGCTTGATCTGCATAAGACGATGGGCTTTTCGTTTGACTATGGGGAGCAGGAGAGCGGCTTTTTCGACAGCGAGGAGCTTCAGGAGCTGTTCTACCGCCTGTGGGAGGAGCTTGCGCGCAGATATGGCGGCCTTTACGTGCGAGTAAGCTTTGAGCTGCTCAACGAAGTCACAGACAAGGCATTCATAGGCAAGTGGAACGAGATATCAAACGAGTGTATCAGACGTATCAGAGCCATTGCTCCCGATGTCGTTATTCTTGTAGGCAGCTACTGGAACAACAGCGTTTCTGCCGTACAGGACCTTGACGCTCCGTATGATGACAAGATCGTGTACAATTTCCACTGCTACGAGCCTATGGTGTTTACGCATCAGGGCGCGACATGGACAGACATGATCGACCCTACAAAGCGCGTGGTATTCGAGCAGTCACTGTGCTGCAAGGCGTATTTTGAGGAGATGTTCAGGTCTGCGATAGAGGCTGCCGAGAAGAACGATACTGTGCTATACTGCGGCGAATACGGTGTTATCAACGTAGCAACTCCCGAGGATACGCTGAAGTGGTACAAGACTATCAATGCTGTGCTTGAAAAGCACGGTATCGGCAGAAGCGCGTGGAGCTACAAGAAGATGGACTTCGGCCTCACCGACGAGCGCCTTGCAGGAGTAATTGACGAGCTTGTGAAGTATCTGTAAGACTGATAGAATAAAAGGACACCACAATGGTGTCCTTTTTTATGCTGTGTTTTTTTATTCCGAAGAATAGCCCCTCGACGGTGAGCGTCTGGGATCATGGCGGTTTTACGGGTTTTGCGCAGCAAAATCGCTGTCGTTCCGACAGCGAACGGAAAACTGCAAGGTTGACGCAGGTTTGCGTAGCAAACGGCGTCAACACAGCCATAAGGGCACTGCGAGACGAGCCGTTGCAATTTAAAACCCGTCCAGTGGACGGGTTTTAAATATGGTACGGGTGACAGGACTTGAACCTGCACGATTGCTCGCCAGAACCTAAATCTGGTGCGTCTGCCAATTTCGCCACACCCGCATATAACTTATATATTATATCAAAAATATGCCTTTATGTCAAGATACCGAAACTTGCAAAGAAATTTATTAAAAATGCTTGACAAGTTAATAATTTTGTGGTACGATTATTACATGAAAGGAAGTGACGCTTTGGAGAAGAATATATACAGCCTCGTCCTGTCGGACAGTGTCGTGGAGGCTGTGGACGAGCTTGCGCGGGCATCGGGGCTGAGCCGCTCGGCTATGATAAATCAGATACTCGCGGAGCGTGTTGCATATACTACTCCCGAGATGCGTATGAAGGAGATACTTTCCGCGCTGCAGAAGTCGATGAACGACGGCTTCTATTATCTGGAGCAGTCCTCGGCAGGAACGCTCTCCTGTCGCACAGCGCTGAAGTACCGCTACAAGCCGACAGTGCGCTACTCGGTCGAGATATTCTCGCGCGGCGGCATAAAGGCAGGCGAGCTGAAGGTCTCGTTCCGTACACAGAACGCGCAGCTTATCAGCGATCTCACAGGCTTTTTCCGCGTATGGGCGGCGCTGGAGCAGCGTTACATCGCGTCAAAGCTTACGCAGGATATCTTGTACACTATCGACAGCGGCAGATTTACACGTACGCTGAATATGCCCGAAAAGGACATCTCCGATGAGGCGCTCGGAGCGGCGGTAGCCGACTACATGGCTATGTTCGACGCGGCAATGAAGCAGTATTTCGCATATCTGCCGGATACCGACACCGCAGGAAGAGCGGCGGAGCAGAGCTATAACATCAACATAACAAGACAGAAGGTCATTATCTAAAAAGGAGGGCTAAACACTATGAATCCTAACAAATTCACACAAAAATCCCTTGAGGCTATCCAGTCCGCACAGGATATGTCGATAAGCTATCAGAACAATTGCGTTGAGCAGGAGCACCTGCTGTATGCGCTGCTGTCGCAGGAGGGCGGTCTCGTGCCGCAGATACTCACCCGCATGAATATCGACGCTAATGCTGTAGAGCAGGCTGCGCTGAAGTTCGTTGAGGGTCTGTCTCGCGTTACAGGCAGCGGCAGAGAGGCGGGCAAGATATTCGTATCCCCCGACCTTGACAAGGCTCTTTCCGAAGCAGAGGCTCAGGCTGAGCGCATGAAGGACGAGTTCGTTTCTGTCGAGCACCTGTTCATCGCGCTTATCGAAAAGGCGGGCAGCGGCGTTAAGGGGATCTGCAAGAGCTTCGGTATTGAGAAGGACAAGCTGCTGAAGGCGCTGTCCGATATCCGCGGTAGCGCAAGAGTCACCTCGCAGAACCCCGAGGATACCTATGACGTGCTGAAAAAGTACGGACAGGACCTTGTGGAGCTTGCGCGACAGAACAAGCTCGACCCTGTTATCGGTCGCGACAGCGAGATCAGAAATGTTATCCGTATCCTCTCCCGAAAGAGCAAGAACAACCCTTGCCTTATCGGTGAGCCGGGTGTTGGTAAGACCGCGATCGCGGAGGGCCTTGCGCTTCGTATCGTCCGCGGCGATGTTCCGGTAAACTTACGCGATGTAAAGCTGTTTTCACTCGATATGGGCAGCCTTATCGCAGGCGCGAAGTACCGCGGTGAGTTTGAGGAGCGTCTTAAGGCAGTGCTTCAGGAGGTCAAGAAGAGCGAGGGCAAGATACTGCTGTTTATCGACGAGCTTCACCTTATCGTGGGCGCAGGCAAGACCGACGGTGCAATGGACGCAGGCAATATCTTAAAGCCCATGCTTGCAAGAGGCGAGCTGCACTGTATCGGTGCAACAACGCTTGACGAGAACGCAAAGTATATCGAAAAGGATCCTGCGCTGGAGCGCCGCTTTCAGACAGTGCTGGTTGACGAGCCTACAGTTGAGGACACCATTTCGATACTGCGCGGACTTAAGGAGCGCTACGAGGTATTCCACGGCGTAAAGATTCACGATAATGCGATAATCGCAGCGGCAACGCTCTCCAACCGCTATATAACAGACCGCTTCCTCCCTGACAAGGCGATAGACCTTATCGACGAGGCTTGCGCTATGATACGCACCGAGATGGACAGCATGCCTGCAGAGCTTGACGAGATAAGCCGCAGCATAATGCAGCACGAGATAGAGGAGGCTGCGCTGAAAAAGGAGACAGACAAGCTCTCACAGGAGCACCTTGCGGATATCCAGAAGGAGCTTGCGGAAATGCGCGAGAAGTTCTCTGCCATGAAAGCAAAGTGGGAGAACGAAAAGACTGCTATCACAAAGGTACAGGAGCTTCGCAAGGAGATTGAGCAGACCAATGCTGACATAGAAAAGGCAAAGCGCGAGTATAATCTCAATAAGGCCGCTGAGCTGCAGTACGGCAGACTTCCCGAG
>JAZNWG010000162.1:0-6207 GCA_045593225.1 Oscillospiraceae bacterium | reverse complement strand
GCCGTTGTTCTTGCCACCCGAATAGCTGGAGTGCGTCATAGCCTGCTCTAAGTAGGATATATTTCTGAATTCATAGCCGATTGTCGGCTGAAACTCCTTTAAGTCCGGCATATCATTCCTCTTCCTTGTCGGAAAGCTGCGATATCGCAGCAGCCATTTCTTCTATTGCATTGTTCTCGACAAAGCGCTTAGCCTGCTTGAACGCGCCGAGGAAAGCAACCGCGTCGGAGCTGCCGTGCGCCTTGAACACAGGCTTTGCTGTGCCAAGCAGCGGCGAGCCGCCGATGGTCTTATAATCCATCTGTGCCGAGAACTCCTTTATCTGCTTTTTTACCATAAGAGCGCCGAGCTTTGTTTTGAGATTTGCGAAGAACATCGACTTCATAGCGTCCTTCATGAGTATTCCCATGCCCTCGCACGCCTTTAAGTATACATTGCCCGTAAAGCCATCGGTAACGAGAACATCAACTGCACCGAGCGGAACATCTCTGCCCTCAACGTAGCCTACGAAGTTTATGGAAGGAGTGTTTCTGAGAAGCTGAAGAGTTTCCTTTTCGAGCTCTCTGCCCTTTTCGTCCTCTGTGCCGATATTCAGCAGACCTACCTTAGGCTTAGCTATGCCCATGGTCTTTTCCATGAACAGGCTGCCCATTATCGCAAACTGCTGGAGCATCTCAGGTCTGCACTCTAAATTTGCTCCGCCGTCAAGCACGCAGTAGCGCTTGCCGCCCTTTGCAGGCATAAGAGGAACGAGCGCGGTGCGCTTAACGCCCTTTATGCGCTTTCCGATCATAGTGCCGCCCATAACGATAGCGGCGGTGCTGCCTGCGCTGATAACTGCGTCAGCCTTGCCGTCTGCAAGGTATTTGAACGCAACGCCCATAGATGTGCCTACGTTTTCTTTAAGTATGGAGCGGGGATTGTCCTCAACTCTGATAATTCCCTCGGCAGGAACCAGCTCGATTCCGTCGGAAGAGAGCTTCAGCTCCTCCATGCGCTTTTGCAGGATATCGGTCTCGCCTGTTATCGCTACCTCGATACCGAGCTCCTTTACCGCAAGAGCCGCACCCTTTAATACTTCATCGGGCGAATTATCGCCGCCGAAGCCATCTATTACAATTTTCATATCGATATCCCTTCTGCCGCACTGCGGCACTTCGTCAATCGCTCAATAGTTTATCCATATCATTTATCGCTCTCTCGGCAAGAAGCGCGTATTTTTCGTGCTTTTTAAGCTTGCCCTGATATTCGAGCGGTGGAAGTATTCCCATATTGCTGCCCATAGGCTGGAATTCCGTCACGCTCTCGTCGCTGATGTAATTACACAGCGCACCGAGCATCGTTGTTCTCGGCAGCACGAGAGGCTGTATTCCCTCAAGCCTGTCGGCAAGCGCTCTGCCTGCGATGATACCGCTTGCAGCGCTCTCGACATAGCCCTCAACACCTGTTATCTGACCGCCGAAAAATACATTTTTCGAGCCTTTCAGCATAAAATGCCGATCGAGCAGCCTCGGGCTGTCGATGAATGTGTTTCTGTGCATTACTCCGTAGCGCGCAAACTCCGCGTTTTCCAATCCCGGTATCATGCTGAACACTCTTTTCTGCTCTCCGAATTTGAGGTTTGTCTGAAAGCCTACGATGTTATACAGCGTGCCTTCCTTGTTCTCTTTACGCAGCTGTACAGCCGCCCACGGGCGGTGACCGGTTCTCGGGTCAGTAAGTCCGACAGGCTTCATACAACCGTAGCGAACGCACTCGATGCCGCGCTTTGCAAGCACCTCAACAGGCATGCAGCCCTCGTATACCTTCATTCCCGACTTTTCCTCGGGTCTGTCGAACTCCTTCAATGGAGCGCTCTCCGCCGCTACAAGAGCCTCGTAGAACGCCTCGTATTCTTCCTTGTTCATCGGGCAGTTGATATAATCAGCGTCACCCTTGTCATAGCGCGTCTGAAAGAACGCCTTTGTGAAATCAATGCTTTCCGCGGTTACTATCGGAGCAGCCGCGTCATAGAAGCTTAAGCCCTCGCCGCACACGCCGCGTATCTTATCAGCAAGCGCGTCGGAAGTGAGCGGGCCAGTGCAGATAACAGCGTTTTCAGTGGGGAATTCCGTTACCTCGCCCTCGATGATCTTTATGTTCGGATAGCTGCGCACAAGCCTTGTGACCTCATCGGAGAACTCCGTTCTGTTCACCGCAAGCGCACCGCCTGCGGGAACCGCGGTCTTATCTGCTGCCTCAAGTATCACCGAGCCTAAGCGCCGCATCTCCTCTTTCAGAAGTCCGCAAGCGCTGTCCACTCTCGCCGCTTTAAGCGAGTTTGAGCAGACAAGCTCCGCGAAGCCCTGATACTTATGCGCAGGAGAATATTTCTGCGGCTTCATCTCGTACAGCTCCACATCAAAGCCGCGCTGTGCAAGCTGCACCGCTGCCTCGCACCCTGCGAGACCTGCGCCGATAACCTTTACCGTCATGCCTTATCCTTTGTGTTGTCAAGCGGACGCTCGTAAGAGCAGCCCTCGCCTGCACAGTATATCTTTCCGAGCTTTCCTGTCTTCTTGAACAGCGTCTTTCCGCAGTCGGGACATTTCTCCTCGATAGGTGTATCCCATGTCATGAAGTTGCAGGTCTGATAGTTCTCACAGCCAAAGAAAGGCTTGCCCTTCTTGGACTTCTTTGCAAGCATCTTCTTGCCGCATACAGGGCAGCTGCCCTTTGTTTCGGTAACGATCTTCTTTGTGAATTTACACTCAGGGAAGCCCGAGCAGCCGAGGAACTTGCCGTAAGGACCGATCTTGATGACCATGTTCTTTCCGCATTCCTCGCAGATGATGTCTGTTGGCTCATCGGGAACCTTTACACGCTTGCCCTCCATGTCGTTTTCAGCCTTTTCAAGGGTCTTTGCAAAACGTCCGTAGAAATTCTTCAGTATCTGCACCCAGTCAACAGTGCCCTTTTCGATATTATCGAGCTCTGTTTCCATCTTTGCTGTGAACTTCACGTCAACGATGTTGTCAAAATGTGATTTCAGCAGATCTGTGATTACCTCGCCGAGAGCTGTGGGCTTGATCTGATTGCCGCTCTCACGCTCTACATAATGTCTGTCGAGAATTGTCGAGATAGTGGGTGCGTAGGTGGAAGGACGGCCGATACCGTTCTCCTCAAGCTCCTTGATGAGCGAAGCCTCGTTATATCTTGCGGGAGGCTGTGTAAAGTGCTGGTTGCCCTTTACCTCCTTAGCCTTCAGCTTCTCGCCCTTTACGATAACAGGAAGTGCGCCGCCCTGCTCGCTGTCGCCGTCGCGGCTCTCCTCATAAAGCTTTGTGAAGCCGTCGAACTTTACGGAATAACCGCTTGCCTTGAACAGACAGCCTGCTGCGTCTATATCAACAGACACGGTATCCATAACCGCATTCTGCATCTGGCTTGCCATAAAGCGCTCCCAGATAAGCTTATACAGCTTATACTGGTCGGAAGTAAGCGAGCTTTTTAGCTGGTCGGGAGTGAGCGTCACCGTTGTGGGGCGGATAGCCTCATGCGCGTCCTGCGCGTTGTTCTTGGAACGGTAGTTTCTGGGCTTTTCGGGAAGATAAGCCTCGCCGTAAAGCTCCTTGATGAGCTCTGCCGCAGCGGTCTTAGCCTCGTCCGAGATACGCAGCGAGTCGGTTCTCATGTATGTGATAAGACCGACAGCGCCCATTCCGGGGACTTCAACGCCTTCGTACAACTCCTGTGCCGCCTTCATGGTCCTGCGAGCCTGGAAGGACAGCTTGCGCGAAGCCTCCTGCTGCAGTGTAGATGTTGTAAAGGGAGGCGCGGGCTGCTTCTTGCGCTGGGATTTTTTTAGGCTCTTGACGATATAATCAGCGCCGCTGAGCCTTTCAAGGATAGCATTAGCGCTCTTTTCATCTGTAAGCTCTATCTTCTCGCCGTCTACCTCTGCAAGCTTTGCAGAAAATGCGCGCTTTGAGGAAGCTGCAACAAACTTTGCGTCAACGCTCCAGTATTCCTGCGAAACGAAGCTTCTGATCTCGTTCTCGCGATCTACGATAAGCCTTACGGCAACAGACTGAACTCGACCTGCGGAAAGACCTCTGCGCACCTTCTTCCAGAGGAAGGGCGACAGCTTGTAGCCCACGATACGGTCAAGGATACGTCTTGCCTGCTGCGCGTCTACAACGTCTGTGTCTATCTTGCGCGGATTGCTCATACCTGCCTGTATACCCGACTTTGTGATCTCGCTGAAGGTAACTCTTACAGGAGCGTTCTCGTCGATATTCAGCAGATGCGACAAATGCCACGCGATAGCCTCACCCTCTCTGTCAGGGTCAGTTGCGAGATATACTACATCGCTGCTCTTAGCGCGCTTTTTAAGCTCTTTGATTATCTCGGACTTGTCCTTCATGTTGACATACTGAGGAGCAAAATCGTTCTCGATATCAACACCCATTTTAGACTTCGGCAGGTCGATGATATGACCTGTAGACGCGATAACGTCATAGCCGTCGCCGAGATATTTCTTTACTGTTTTCGCCTTGGAAGGCGACTCTAATATTACAAGGTTTGCCACTTGTGTTCCCCCATGATCGTGATTTTGATTGATTTGATGTAAGCATCGCAAAACCCGAAGCGTCTGCTTTCGGCTTTGCGATGCTTTCTGCCAAAGCAGAAAGTATTTATTTGCTGAGCTCCCAGATTATCATAGCAGCCGCAGCAGCTGCATTCAGCGACTCTGCACCTGTTATCGGAATATACAGTCCGCCAGAGCAGGCTTTCTTCACCTCGTCCGAGATGCCTCTGCCCTCGCTGCCGATGACCACAGCCGACTTATCGTCAAAGCTTACCTCACCGAGTTTTTTTGCGGTGTCATCAAGCATTGCACCGTAAACAGTGTAGCCCTGCTCTCTCAGCTCTGTTATTGTCCCAGCTAGCTCACAGCCTATACAGGGAAGCCTGAAAATGCTGCCCATAGAGGCTCTTAGCGTCTTAGGCGAATAGATATCCGCGCACTTATCCGACAGTAGTACAGCCGTTATCCCGAGCGCCTCCGCCGTGCGTATTATCGTACCGACATTACCGGGATCCTGTACTCCGTCCAGCAGCACCAGTCTGCCATTCGGGATATTGCCCTGCGGTCTTTTGTCTATCTCAGCGAAAAGCCCCTGCGGAGCCTTTGTATCGGAAATATATTCCGCTATATCCTCGGATATTACAGCGCAGTCAGCTGCCGCAGCTATCAGCGCTCTTGCAGCCTCGGGGTACTTTTCCTGCGCCTTTTCAGTGAGCAGCGCATAGCGTATCTCAGCATTTGCCTTTACAGCCTCGCCGCAGAGATGATCGCCCTCTGCTACAAATACACCCTCGCTGTCGCGCATTTTTTTATCGCGCTGAAGCTCACGAAATCTGCGCACTATGTCGTTTTTTCTCGACGTAAGCGTCACCTGAATATACCCCCTACATAGCGAAAAATCTCACGCCCCCGAAAACGAGGCGTGAGATATATCACGATTAAAGTGCAGCCTTAGCCTTCTCAGTCAGTGCTGTGAAGCCTGCTGCGTCATTGATAGCGATCTCGGACAGCATCTTTCTGTTGAGTGTGATGCCAGCCTTCTTAAGACCGTTCATAAATGTGGAATAGTTGATACCATTCATCTTGCAAGCAGCAGAGATTCTTGTGATCCAAAGACGACGGAAGTCTCTCTTTCTGTGCTTACGGCCGACATATGCATAGTTGCCGGACTTCATAACAGCCTGCTTAGCCATCTTAAAGTGTCTGGACTTGGAACCCCAGTAGCCCTTAGCAAGCTTTAATACTTTATTTCTTCTTTTGCGTGTTGCTAACGCACCCTTAACTCTTGCCATTTTTTATTTCCTCCGATAATTTGGTAATTAGTAAAATCTTGTGTGACGCAGATTATGCGTAAGGCATCATTTTCTTGACAGCTGCTACACTTGTCTTGTGTGTAACTGTTGTGCCGCGAGCATGTCTCTTTGTCTTAGCAGTCTTACCATGTCCGTTGAGGAGATGGCTCATGTTTGCGTGAGCACGGATAACCTTACCGTTCTTAGATAATTTGAAACGCTTCTTTGCGCCGCTGTGTGTCTTAAGTTTTGGCATTTTGAATGTCCTCCTTGAAATTATTACTTAACGGGCTTGGGGGCAAGGAACATAAGCATATTTCTTCCCTCTAATTTTGCAGGCTTTTC
>JAZNWG010000161.1:0-1638 GCA_045593225.1 Oscillospiraceae bacterium | reverse complement strand
ATCAAAAGCTCTCATATATAAAGCCTCCTGTATAAATTTTTTCAATTACTATTTTATACTACAATTAAAACCATTTCAATATATTATGTGCGACAGGGCTTTACAAGTGCGTAACAGGTGCATTTCCGTGCATGAAATGCCAGAGTATATGTATATGTTGCCAAAAGCCATAACATATAGTATACTTATCAATAATCGCAGCAGACGGCAATGCTGCCGAAAAACGCAAAGTTTGTGAATTTACTTGACTTTACGCCAAAACTGTTATATAATTACGTTACGAATTTCAAGCAGCACAACATTCCGAAAGGCGGTATCGATATGAGCAAAAAAGGCAACATCTGCGTGATAATGGCTGATATTACAGAGGATTATCGTGACGAATATCTCATGGGCGTGGCAAAACAGGCAGAGAGGATGGACTATGTTACCACAGTATTCTCTATGTCGCTGCTCAATCAGCTGAAGACCTGCGGCGAGGAAGCTGTATTTGAGCTGATAGACTATGACAGATATGACGGCGTTGTCTTTCTGGAAAAGACCTTTTCCTCGCAGAAATCTCTCGGCAAGCGGCTTGCAAGAGATATTGCGGAAAAATGCAGTAAGCCTGTTGTTGTAATAGGAAATTCCACAGTATTCAGTAATACGGTCACAGGCGACTTCAGCCGCAATATCGAGCAGCTTACAGACCATATAATAGAACAGCACGGCTGCGAATTATTGTATTTTCTGGGCGGCTATCAGGGCGTTGCGACAAGAACTGACATAGGCTTTACAAACTCGCTTACAAAGCACGGAATATCGGTAACGGACGACAATATGATATACGGCGGCTTCTGGAGGGAGTGTGCCGATAAGCTTGCAGAGGATATCGCATACGGGGTAGTTGAAAAGCCTGACGCAGTCATCTGTTACAGCGATTACATAGCATTTTTCTTTATAAAGGCGCTTTCCAGATATGGCATCCGCGTGCCTGATGATATAATCGTTGCGGGCTTCAGCGCAAGCTCTTGCTCACAGAACGGAATAATCTCCATAACCACCTGCGCCTGTGATGCCGAGTATATAGGCAGAACGGCTGTGGCACGTCTGCATTCGCTTATCACAGGCGAGGATGAACCGCAGATAAACCGACCGAGAGTAAACATCATCACAGGTATGAGCTGCGGCTGCGGCAATAATCAGCATATAGATCTGCGTATGCGTCTTGAAATGCACGAAAAACGCAGCGTTGAGGATAACCGGTTCACCAACAGCGAACTGGTGGAAAAATTGTTTGCTTGCCGTGATATTAAGGATCTGTCAGATGTGATATCACAGACCCACTATCTTATTTCGGACAAGAACAGCATAGCAGTATGCCTGCACACTGACGAGCACACCTCACGCTGCCTGTTCATGAAGGATTTCGTAAACAAAGAAGATCAGATCGATTTTAAGAGTACAGATATATTCCCTATCGATTTCCCACAGGCAGAGCACCCCACGATAGTACATGTACTCCCGATAGTGTTTGACGGCAAGGATATCGGGCACATAGCCGTCGGCTATAATAAGCCGATAATTTATAATCTGCATCTCAAGAATTAGGCAAGACATCTTGCGATGGGCATGGAAGTGATCGGGATACACACTGCC
>JAZNWG010000160.1:0-8043 GCA_045593225.1 Oscillospiraceae bacterium | reverse complement strand
CATCGCCTCAATGGCAGCGCAGGGTATAGAGCCCGCAACGGCTGCCGCAAGCGGCGTTTACTGCCACGCGCTGGCTTCCGACATGCTGCTGGAAACGCTTCCTGAGGAGAGCATGCTGCCAAGCGATATTATTGATATCCTCCCCACAGTCTACCGCTCTTAAATTTATGGTGGTTTTTGTTGCGCCGTTGTTCGCCTTTGCGCGATAGTGAGCCCAATAACGGGTCACCACTGTCCGAAACAAGCGACGGTGCCGACACGCCACCTAAAAAAGGACGGAGGCTTTATGAAAAAAATAAGAATCTTACCGCTTTTAACCGTGCCAATGCTGCTTTGCGGCTGCAATGCAGACAACATCTTCGGCAAGTCAAAGCCGAACTACGACAGCGCCTACACTATCAAGGCCGAGATAAAGAGCGGCGAGCTTGAGGCAGTTGCGGACATCACCCGAAACGGCTCGGGCGACTACATATTCAGCTTCAGCGAGCCCGATCATCTTATGGGCATGAGCATAGCGCTTTCCGAGGACGGAATGACTGCTTCGCTTGGCTCGATGAACGTTACGGCTGACAGCAGCTTCTATACCGCTATTCCCGAAACGATAGCCGAAAGTATTGACTCGCTGAGCAGCGTTGACGCTGAGACCATCACCGAGCAGGAGGGTGTGCTAACCCTCAACACCGAAGCAGACGGCGACAAGGTCATCGTCACCTCAGATCAGGACGGCGGACTGCTGACGCTGAAATGCCCCTCGCAGAAGCTTTCGGTGAAGTTCTCGGAGCAGAGCGAACAGAAGCTCATCGAAACTACCGAGGAAACGCTTGAGATCATAATCGAATAGCAAAAAGACCGAGCATAGGCTCGGTCTTTGTTTTATTCATATTTCGGCTCGCAGGTGACGTTTACGCCGAGGTGCTTGAAGGTGCGCTCGTCAACGGAGGACAGGATAACAGTGGAATGCAGCTCACAGCCGCGAAGCTCCGATATCTGCTCCATAGCACGCTTTGCGTCCTCGCTCGTGGTAGCGCAGATAGAAAGCGCGATCAGCGTTTCGTCTGTGTGAAGTCTCGGGTTCGTGCTGCCGAGATGATCTACCTTCAAGCTCTGTATAGGCTCGATAACAGTCGGGGACATCAGCAGGCTGTTGTCGTCGATACCGCCGAAGTGCTTCAGCACGTTAAGCAGCAGCGCAGATGACGCGCCCAGCAGATTTGAGGTCTTGCCTGTTATGATAGTGCCGTCGGGAAGCTCCATAGCCGCCGCAGGAGCACCTGTTGCGGCCTCCTTGTCAAGAGCAGCCTTCACTACCCTGCGGTCGTCTGTAGATACGCCCGCCTGCTTCATCATAAGCTCTAGCTTCAGTATCTCATCGTCCTGTACAGTGCCGTTTCTTCTGCCGCAGAGTGCCGTGTAATAGCGGCGGATTATCTCCTGACGCGAGGCCTCGCATACGATATCCTCGTCGATGATGCAATTGCCCGCCATGTTTACGCCCATATCCGTAGGAGATTTATACGGCGACTCGCCCAGTATCTTCTCGAACATCGCATTGAGCACAGGGAATATCTCGACATCGCGGTTGTAGTTTACGGTAGTCTCACCATAAGCCTCGAGATGGAACGGGTCGATCATATTCACGTCATTGAGGTCGGAGGTAGCCGCCTCATACGCGATATTTACAGGGTGTCTCAGCGGAATATTCCATATCGGGAAGGTCTCGAATTTCGCGTAGCCAGCCTTTGTGCCGCGCTTGTAATCGTGGTACAGCTGCGACAGGCAGACAGCCATCTTACCGCTGCCGGGACCGGGGGCTGTGATGACTACAAGCTTGCGCTCTGTCTCGACATAATCGTTCTTGCCGTAGCCGTCATCGCTCATGATAAGCGGCAGATTCGAGGGATATCCCTGAATGTGATAGTGGTGATACACCTTGATACCGAGCGCCTCAAGTCTTCTCTGGAACGCGTCCGCGGAAGCCTGTCCGCTGTACTGGGTCAGCACAACGCTGCTTACATACAGACCTATCTGCGTAAAGATATTATAAAGGCGGATCACCTCTACATCATAAGTTATCCCGAGGTCGCCGCGCACTTTGTTCTTCTCTATATCGGCGGAATTGATGACAATAACTATCTCCGCTTCTTCCTTCAGCTGAAGTAGCATCTGAAGCTTACTGTCAGGCTTGAAGCCGGGCAGCACGCGCGATGCATGGAAATCATCGAACAGCTTACCGCCGAACTCAAGGTACAGCTTGCCACCGAACTGCTCTCTGCGCTGTCTGATATGCTCAGACTGCATTTTCAGATATTTGTCATTATCAAATCCGATCTTGTTATTACACATTTGAGAAACGTCCCTTTCACTGTTATACACACCTTATATAGTATATAATAAAACGCACAAAATTTCAAGTAATTTTTATACCCTTTCGATAAATTTTTTCTAATTCTTCAAAGCTCCATTGAAATTTTAACAGAATTATGCTATTATTAAATTGCACTATTATATAATCAAGGAGGTAGGTCATGAGAGTTGCTATATGTGACGATAACGAGCTTGAGCGGCGCAAGCTCGAGCTTTTCCTGCGCCATCTTGAAAAAGACGAGCAGATCGATATGGACATAAGCAAGTTTGACAGCGGCGAAGCGCTCCTGAAGGCGCACAAAAACGGCGAGAGCTTCGATATACTGTTCCTCGACATCTATATGCAGGGAATCTCAGGTATCTCAGTGGCAAAGAACCTGTCAGATGCAGGATTTACAGGCAGTGTGATATTCTGCACCTCTTCGGTTGAGCACGCTGTGGAAAGCTACAAGCTAAAGGCGGACGGCTATATCGTAAAGCCCTTTGAATACAAGGATTTCGTGGAAGCCATATGGCGCTGCCGCGAACGCTTCGACAGGAAATGCTTAAGCTTCAGAGCAGAGCGTCTTGATTATAGTCTGCCTATAAAGGATATATTCTATATCGATACCAAAACACGCGGATGCGGTATACATACTGCCGACAAGGAATATATCACCTACAAGAGGATAAGCGAATTTGAGGACGAGCTTACGCCAGAGGACGGCTTTATGCGTATCGGCAGAAGCTTTATCGTGAACCTTGCAAACGTTAAGGAATGCGACAGCGATATGCTGACGATGAGTAACGGAGAGGCTATACCTCTTCCCATACGCGAAAAGGCAAAATACCGCCGTATGATAAACGATTTTCTGCTGAAATAAATACACCAAGATACCCCGAAGCGTTTCGGGGTATTTTTGTCAAATAAATGCTGTAATTTCAGAAAAAACGCCTTGACACCTGACAGCAAAAGCTTTATACTATACTAAAAACTTTATTTTGAGGTGCTTTATGAAACATCTTTTCAATAACGGCTGGGAATTTGCCAAAACAAAGGCAGGATCCGTTTTCTCAGACATTGAGGGGCTTTCCTTCAAGGCGGTTGACCTGCCGCACGACTGGCTTATATGGAACAGCAAAGACCTGTACGAATGCTCCTACTGCTTTTACAGAAAGACATGGAAAAACAGCGGCGCAAAGAGCGTCCGTCTGTATTTCGAGGGCGTTTATCAGGACTGCACCGTTTATGTGAACGGCAAAGAGGCAGGCGAGAACAAATACGGCTACTCAACGTTCGAGGTAGATATCTCTGACTTCCTGTGCGAGGGCGACAACAGCATCGTGGTGCTCGTGCGTCATGACGCGCCCAATTCGCGCTGGTACTCGGGCGCGGGCATATTCCGCGATGTTTACATAATTGAGAGCGGGGTTGACCACCTCGCGACTGACGGAGTTTATTTCTCCGCAAAGAAATGCGGCAAGGAGTGGAATTGCACCGTTTCTGCCGAGATATGCGGCGAGGGCGAGGCTGTCGTTTGCCTGTCTGACGGCGAAGCTGTGCTGTACAACGGCGCTGTGGGTGGATTCATGCTGACCGACGCGCCTGTATGGGATGTTGATGACCCGAAGCTGCTGACCCTCAGCGTAAAGCTCATGAAGGACGGCTGCGCTATCGACGAGATAACGCAGAATGTCGGTCTGCGCGAGATAGAATACAAGCCCGAAGCGGGATTTTTCCTGAACGGCCGCCATGTGAAGCTGCACGGAGTATGCCTGCACCACGACCTCGGCGCGCTGGGTGCTGCATTCAACAAGGAGATGGCTCGCAGACAGCTGCTTACAATGAAGCGTATGGGCGTCAATGCTGTGCGCACCTCGCACAATATGCCTGCAAAGGGCTTTATGGAGCTTTGCGACGAGCTTGGTATCCTCGTTGACAGCGAGGCATTCGATATGTGGGAGCGTCCCAAGACCGAGTTTGACTATGCGCGCTTCTTCCCCGAGTGGTTTGAAAGGGACGTTGCTTCATGGGTGCGCCGCGACCGCAATCACCCCAGTGTTATCATGTGGAGCGTCGGCAATGAGATATATGATACTCACTTCTCCGACAGAGGCAGAGAGGTTGCGAAAATGCTGCATGAGGCAGTCAGAAAGCACGACCCGCTTTGCAACGCGCCCACTACCATAGGCTCGAACTATATGCCGTGGGACGGTGCGCAGAACTGCGCGAAGGAAGTAGACCTCGCAGGCTACAACTACGGCGAGAACCTGTATCGGCTCCACCGAGAGCAGTATCCCGACTGGAAGATATACGGCAGCGAAACAACATCAGGCGTAAAGAGCCGCGGAGTATATCACTTCCCGAGAGATACGGCATTCCTGACGCATGACGACCTGCAGTGCTCCTCGCTCGGCAACTGTCGTGCAGGTGCTGCTGCTCCGACACCGCAGAAGGTCATCGCGGCTGACAGAGATACCGACTTCTGCGCAGGTATGTTTATCTGGACAGGTACGGACTACATCGGCGAGCCCTCGCCCTACTCCACAAAGAACGCATACTACGGCCCTGTCGATACCGCAGGACTTGAAAAGGACGCTTTCTGGCTTTATAAGGCCGCATGGACTGACGAGCCTGTGCTGCACCTGTTCCCCTACTGGGATTTCAATGACGGCCAGCTCATCGACGTTGTGGCTTATACGAACCTCTGTGACGCGGAGCTGTTCGTGAACGGCGTTTCGCAGGGTGTCAAAACTCCCGAGGAATACACCGTCACATGGAACGTTCCCTACGAAAATGGCGAGATAAAGATAATCGGTCACGACAGCGAGGGCAACACCTACGAGGACGTAAAGCGCAGCTTCTCCGACAGCGCGGCTATCGTGATGACCGCGAACAAGACCACGCTTAAAGCAGACGGCGAGGATATGCTGACGGTGACTATATCCACAGTTGACAAGGACGGAACTCCTGTTGAAAACGCACGCGACCGCATAACTGTCGATGTCATCGGTGCGAAGCTTGTAGGCTTCGACAACGGCGACAGCACCGACTACGACAGCTACAAATGCAACTCAAGAAAGCTTTTCAGCGGTAAGGCTGTGGTGCTCGTCAAGGCTACCGACAAGGCAGGTACTGCGCGTATTATAGCACACTCCCCCGACCTTCCTAGAACAGAAATTGCTTTTGAAGTGCTGCCGAGTGAAGTGAGAAGCGGCGCTTCGTTCAATGACGCTGTGCTTGCTGTATCAGACAGCGGCGAGATACCTGTAAGAAAGATACAGCTTTCCCGCGAGGGCGGTATGATGATAACTCCTGATGCGCCTGCTGTAAGGCTCACAGCCGAGATACTCCCCGCAAACGCTACCCACCGCGAGCTTATCTGGAGCGTTGTGACAAACAGCGGCATTGCGACAAAGATAGCGACTGTTGAGGCTGATGGCAATTCCGCGGTGCTGACTGCTATCGGTGACGGCGAATTCAGGCTTCGCTGTGCCTCGGCAAACGGCAAGCCTCAGCCTGAGGTGCTGTCGGAGTACGAATTCAAGGCAGAGGGCTTTGGACAGCCGTTTACCGACCCGTACAGCTTTGTGACAGGCTGCTTCTACAACGTCAGCAACGGACTTATGAACGAGGTCTCGGGCGGCGGTATCTCCATGACAAAAGAGCAGAACACTGTCGGCTTTACCAAAGTGGACTTCGGCAGATACGGCAGCGATACCTTCACGCTTCGCATGATACACTGGCATACAAACTCCCCTGCACCTTTCGGTGTCTACGACGGTGACCCCGACAAGGGCGGAAGGCTGCTGGGCGAGTTCAGCTATCAGGCGGATTTTATCTGGCAGACCTATCAGGACAACACCTTTACCCTTGCAGAGCCTGTCTGTGGCGAGCATGATATTTTCTTCCGCTTCGGAGACCACGAGCAGAGGCTCGACCTCGGCGGCTTCTTCTTTGAAGCTAAGGAAAAGGCTTATGAGAGGATAATGGCGGCTCACTGTGACCTTGTTCACGGCGACAACTTCACCGAAAATGGCGACAGGATAGAAAACATCGGAAACAACGTGTTCTTTGACTTTGAGGGAATGGACTTCACAAAGGGCATATCCGCTATCGAGATATGCGGCAGAACACGCCACGACAACGACTCGATACACATCTATGTTGTAGGCTATGACGGAAATGAGGTCCGCAGTATTGCGGAGTTCCCGTTCAGCGAGGAATACAGCAGCGTTACTGTTCCCTACCCTGATTTCAAGGGCAGAGCGACAGTGAAATTCTGCTTCCTCCCAGGCTGTGATTTCGATCTTGACTCGTTCAGATTTATTCCTGCAGAATAACAGAAGAACGCACAGGATACGCTTCCTGTGCGGTCTTTTTTTATTCGGAATAAACTCTCTTAGCAATATCAACAGTTTCCTTTGCGTCCTTTGCATAGAAATCCGCGCCTATCTTTTCAGCATACTCGGGAGTAAGCACCGCGCCGCCTACTACTATCTTACAGTTCACGTTGTTCTCACGAAGCAGCGCAATAGTGCCCTCCATGCTCTTCAGCGTTGTTGTCATCAGCGCGCTTAGTCCCACAAGGCGCACATCGTACTTTATCGCAGCGTCAACGACAGCCTGATAGTCAACGTCCTTGCCGAGGTCGATGACCTCAAAGCCGTAGTTTTCAAGCAGCGTCTTTACGATATTCTTGCCGATGTCGTGGATATCGCCCTTTACCGTTGCAAGCACTACCCTGCCGCGCGACTCACTCTCGCCGCCCTTGTCCGCGATGTGCTTCTTTATCACATCAAACGCAGCCTGTGCCGCGCCTGCGGACTGAATAAGCTGAGGCAGGAATATCTTGCCCTTTTCGAACTTGTCGCCTGCAGTATCAAGCGCAGGGATAAGGTGCTCGTTTATGATAGCCATGGGGTCAGTGCCGTCATTGAGGAGCTTTTCTGCAGCAGCTGCACATTCGGCCTTTAAGCCACTTGAAACAGCAGTAGCTATGTCAAGCTGCTGCACTGCCGATGCGGCAGGCTTTGCCGCCTCGTCCGCATACGCCGCTATGAAATCCGCGCCGCCCTTGTCGTAGCCCGACAGCAGACGGTAGGCTCTCACAGCGCCCGACATAGAAGCAACATTCGGATTTATAATCGGCAGATCAAGGCCGCTGTTCATTGCCGCTGCGAGGAAGTTGCAGTTGATGAGCTCGCGGTTAGGCAGGCCGAATGAGATATTGGACACGCCGAGAACGGTTTTTAGTCCAAGCCTTTCCTTTACCATGCGCAGCGCCTTCAGTGTTTCAGCTGCACCCTCCTGCTCCGCCGAAACGGTCAGCGTCAGGCAGTCTATGTAGACGTCCTCTCTCGGAATTCCATATTGGAGTGCGCGGTTCAGTATACGCTCCGCTATCGCGAAGCGCTCCTCTGCGGACTTCGGTATTCCGTTTTCATCAAGTGTAAGACCGACTACTGCCGCACCGTATTTCTTTACAAGCGGCAGCACGGCGGAAAGCTTTTCCTCCTCGCCGTTTACGCTGTTTACTATCGGCTTTCCCGAAACGACACGAAGCGCTGCTTCAAGAACATCAGTCTCGGTGGTGTCTATCTGTAATGGAGCGTCACACACGCCCTGCACCGCGTCAACAGCCGCAAGCATCATATCCTTTTCATCAATGTCGGGGAGTCCGACATTTACGTCAAGTA
>JAZNWG010000159.1:0-13227 GCA_045593225.1 Oscillospiraceae bacterium | reverse complement strand
GCGGCGATGAAGTCCATTTCGGCATAAACATCGTCTGTTCTGATAACGCGCACACCTTCGCTGTCACAGTCGGCGCGCATTTCTCCGAAAACGCCCTCAGAAACAGCGGCAATTGCAGGAGAGACAAAGCGCTCATTCTCGCAGATGAGCCTATCAAGCCCCTTTACGACCTTATCAGCATTTCGTGAATGCTCTGCAAGCGCGTTTATGCAGCTGTTTACTGTCGTGAATATATCGCGGCCACCCTCGCTGTTATCCGAAACGAATGAAAAAGTCATGTTCTCTGCGAGGTCTGTCATGCTGAAAAGGAATTGCATCTGGCTCTTTGAGAAGTCGCTGAAGCCGTCGCAGTATATGCTTTCGCCCCTGAATGCGCCGTTTTCCGCAGCAAGCCTTGCTGCGGTCGAGGTGCTGTCAAGCCTGTCGGAGTAGGACTCGGACAGCAGAGCGTCATAGGCAGAGTAAATGCGGCTTATGTCAGACAGCTTTGAAAAGAGCAGGGGAGAGCTGTCGCGGAAATCCTCTTTTACAGCGTCAATGGTCCTGCTGAAGTCATCTGCCGAGATTCCGGAGCCCTTAAGCATAGCAACTGTCGAGGTCATCTTAGGCGCAAATCCGGGCTTAAGCGCGACCTTTCCGAATGCTGTAAGGCTGTCGTATATCTCGCTCACAGCGCGGTACATAAGAATGTTCTTTGTTATATCATCGGCAGGCTTTTTTCCACCCGCGTATTTCGTGATAACTTCATCTGCAAGCTTCTCGAATGTCCTTACTGAAATACGTGAAAAAAGCATAGCGCCGCCCTCCGCCGCACAAGCGCGGTAGAGGTTCTTTTCTGTTTCAAACGCATATTGATCGGGGACGATAACAGTCACCCTTCCGCCGCCTTTTACTTCCTTCAGCAGCTTTTCATAAAGCCTTTTGGAAGCGTCAGCACACGCCTTCGCAATGATAAATTCAGTCATGACTTCTCCTTGTCCGTGAGTGAATAGATAAAGCTTTTTCCTTGCCTTCCTGTTTGTTCAATAACTCCTGCTGCACGAAGCACTTCAAGCCTTAATGACATCGGACCTTCCTTGGTGATCTTCAGAAAATCCCTCTTCGTAAAGCTTTCGGGAAGCTCCTTCGGGAGATATCGCTTGTAATCTTCCTTTGTATCAAGCACTGTCTCCTCCAACAGCTTCAGCGGTATCTTTTCGATGTTAAGGCTCTGCTTAACACGCCTGTTTCTGAGGTCAGGCAGAGTGCTGCCGTTAAAATATACGCGCTTTTCTATCTTCAGCTTTGCCAGTATTATTCTTACGCGCTCGTTGCTGAGATGATCGCGTATCGAATACAGCTCGCGGAATATCTTTGCCTTAGGCTCAGCCTTTCTGAACGGAGTTTCTTTGATCACCTCGCCCGTATCAGCGCTTACATAGACAGTGCGCTGCTCGTATTCGACAGGGTAGACGACTGTTACACGAGCGGCGGCAGTGAAGCTTTTAAGCTTTTCTCGTAGTCTGTGAAGTGATCGTGTCTGTATCTCAAAGATGCCGTCCTCGCTTACAGCGTCCGCGAAATAATTGCCTATCTTTATCTCCTGCTCGTCCGAGTACGGTGCATAGTAGCTTTTCAGCGTCGCATGGATAAGCTTTTCATTTTGCGTACCGACCGAGCCATGCATTCCGCGTATTCTTGTCATAGCGGTGCTCAGCGCATGGGAAAAACGGTCTATCTCCTGTGACGGCTCCTCGCGCTGTCGTATAAATTCAGCTACTGCGCCGTCCTTGCTCTCGCCGATAACTATATCAGCCTCGGCTTTAAGCTCCTCACAGGCATTTGCAACTGCAACGCCTGTGTCGGCGGCGCGAATCATAGAAATGTCGTTGATATTATCACCAAAGCACACCAGCTTGTCCGCATGAGTAAGCTCCAGCACCTGCAGGATAGCGCTTGCCTTTGAAGCGTTCTTGCTGAATATCTCAAACCATATCACATCGGGATCATAGGTGTCATGCATGCTGTTTGAGGTAAAGCCGTTCTCGCGGCTGAATACCTCGGCAAGCTCCAACGGATCTTCTTTGGGGTTAAGCAGGGTTATGTAGAACATCTTGCCCTCAAAAAGCCCGGCATAGTCCTTCACGGGGCGCAGCCTTTTGTCTCCTTTTCTGCTGTCCACGTAGCCACGCACGTCATCTATCCTGTCGGAGAGGAACGAAACACGCTCTCTGCCGTCTATATAGCTGTAAACAAGCGGCGCAATACCGTTTGAAACGATATATTCCTTTGCAATATCAAGACTTTTTGGTGTGAATACATTCTCGATTATATGCTCGCCTGTTTTTGGGTCAATGACGAAAACCCCGTTGAATGTCACAGCGGGGCAGGAAAGATCAAGCTTTTTCACAAGCGGTGAGGCGCTCGAAAAGGAACGTGCTGTTGCATAGGTGAACAGCACGCCTTTTTCTATCATTCGGTTGAGGATAGCAACGCTCTCGTCCGATATGGTAGTATCGGGGCGAAGCAGCGTGCCGTCGAGATCAGTTGCGTAAAGGGTCATGTTTACTCCGTGGAATTAAAATTCGTTACAGCTTTCGATCACAAAGCGGTGATCCAGCATATATTCGCGCAGCTGCGCCATTGTGGGAAGTCCCTCGCGATCGCTGTCGGTGTTAAGCTGCATACTGCCTACCGCGTTAGCGCGGATAACAGCCTCGCTGAGGGGAATCTCGTCGCAGATACCGCTGATAAGACCTGCCGCAAAGCCATCGCCTGCGCCGAGGGTATTTACTACCTCGTCAGCCATGAATGTCGGCACTATGCCACTCTCCACAGCGCTCTTGTAGAATGCGCCCCTCTTGCCCATGGTTATAACAACTTTTTTAGTGCCGAGAGCAAGGTAGTGGTCTGCTATTTCATTCGGGTCGGTAAGACCGCAGAGGGTTTCGGCCTCGTTCAGGTTAGGCAGGAAGACATCAGCCTTTGCTGCTATCTCATTAAGCAGCGAAAGCGCAGCCTTGTCCTTTGTCCATAGGATACCGCGGTGATTGGGGTCGAAAACAACAGTGATGTGCTCCTCCTGCGCTCTTTCAATGAGCCTGCGCGCAGCCTTGGCGGCAGTATCGGAAATAACAGGGAAGATACCTGTGATATGGATAACGCGGATATCCGAAAGGTCAAGCGCATTGATATCGTCCTCACAGATGAAAGAAGCAGCTGTTTTCTGGCGATAGTAGTATATCTCCTGCTCGCCGAGGGGAGCCTTGCTCTTCATCATGCAGCCTGTCTGGTGGTTCGGGTCGGTGATGATGAGGTCATCGGCGATGTTGTTTTCCTTCATGAAGCGGAGTATACGCTCTGCTCTGGGGTCGCTGCCGAGGCGTGTCATGTAGCGCGCATTAAGCCCGAGCCTTGTAACGCCTACAGCTACATTAAGCTCTGCGCCTGCAACTGAAGCCTCAAATTCGTTAACATCGGAGAGCCTGCCCTCCTGCTTTGCGGTGAGCAGCTCCATAGGCTCGCCGATAAGTAACACATTTGTCATATTAAAACCTCTTTCTGTCACGTAATATATAGGTCAAAGCCTCACGGCTTGATAAGCTTTTAAAAAAGTTGTATTGCCTGTACTTATATTATATCAGATTTTCGGGATAAATCAATATCAAAAAGGGACAATTTTGATTTTTTAGAACAAAAATCGGATCGGTGTATCACAATGCATAAAACGGAAACAATAAGCCATGATGACCGAAAGGAGTAAAAAAATGTGTACTAGTATTTCAATGGATATCGGTGGCTTCTGCTTTGGCAGGAACATGGATATCGAATTCGTTCTTCCTGCGCAGACTGTTATAACACCGCGAAAGTATCCGTTTAAATTCCGCAGGGGAGGAGCACTCTCTGAACACTATGCGTTCATCGGCAGCGCCGTTATAAAGCAAGGCTATCCGCTTTACTGTGACGCAATGAACGAATTCGGACTGTGTATGGCGGGCTTAAGCTTTCCCGATAATGTGTATCTTCGCGGACACAGCACCGAAAAGATCGAGGTAACGCCGTTTGAGCTTATCCCGTGGGTGCTGGGCAGCTGCTGTGATATATCTCAGGCAGTGTCGCTGCTAAGCCGCACAGCAATAGTTGACGAGCCGTTAAACACAGATACGCCTAATACACCGCTACACTGGCATATCGCAGACAAAAACGGTGCACTCGTTGTTGAATGCACCGCTGATGGTATGAGGCTCCATAATGATCCAGTGGGAGTGCTGACAAACGATCCGCCGTTTGATTTCCACCTGTATAATCTGCGTCAGTATATTGCAGTTACCGCCGAATATCCGAAGAGCCGTTATCTCAGTAAATACGAGCTTTCGCCGTTCGGCAGGGGTTTTGGGGCGATAGGACTTCCGGGGGACTTTTCGCCGCCCTCGCGTTATGTGAGAGCAGCATTTCTGAAGCATAATTCAGTCTGCGGCGAGGACGAAAGCAGCCGCATCTCGCAGCTTTTTCATGTGCTGGACAATGTCGCAATGCCGCGTGGAAGCGTGCTTACCGCTGACGGCAGGGAAGAGCTTACCGCCTATTCCTGCTGTATGAGCGAGGGCGTTTATTATTACAAGACCTATGTAAACAGCCGTATCTGTGCTGTGGATATGCGCCGCGAGCGCGTTGACGGAACGGAGCTTATAGCTTATCCCATATCGGAAAAGCAGGATATTTGGTATATAAATTGAAAACTACTTGATTTTATTCTGATTTTGCATTATAATTATCTTGGAATAAATTCTGTGGAGGTAATTATATGTTTTGCGTGAAATGTGGAAATGATATCATAGCCAGCACTCACTTTTGCGAAAAATGCGGAACTGAAAATCCGGGTTTTGATCCTGATGCACCGAAGCCTCAGACTAAGGTGCCACCTCAGCAGCCTCAGTATCAACAGTCAGCACAACCGCGTCAGGACGGTATGTTCATGCTGACGATAAATAAGGATAACCAGTTTTATGTTATCAATCCCGATATAAAAGTGCTTGTAGACGGCTCGGCTACGTACAAGCTTGCCAACGGAACTTCTATAGCATTTCCTGTTTCTGCAGGCAGACATGTGATAAAGTTCTCAGCCTGCATGAGAAAAAGGGAAGTTGAAGTGGATATTTTCAGTGATGTAGTGCTGAATGTCAGCTGGGATCGTATGACCGGTGCGCTGATCGTGAAGTAAACAGCTGTCAGCTAAGGGTGTCCTCATTCGGCGTCTTGTACAGGAAATGAAGTATAAAAGGTACGCTTACCAGTCCTGTCAGCACATCAGCGATAGGCTGGGATATCTGTATGCCGATAAGTCCGAAGAGATTGGTCGTAATAAGAAGTACGGGGATAAACATCAGACCTGAACGCATAAGCGACAGGAAAGATGATATTCCCGCTTTTCTTATGCTCTGATACAGCATGTTTACGGGAATGGACAGCGGCAGGAACAGCACCGCAAAGCTTGCGCATCTGAGTGCAAAGCCACCTATTACCTGTACCTCTGTGCTCTTCTGGAACAGACTTACAATAAATTCGGGGAAGAGTATGCCTGGCAGCGCCATGACAGCTACCAGAACAACGCCTACGCCCATTGTGAAAAGGAGCCCCTTTTTGACGCGGCAGAACTTCTTTGCCTGATAATTGAACGAAGCCACAGGCTGAAAACCCTGGCCTATTCCGAGGCCTACACACATCACAAGCATGGAGTAGCGACTGACAACGCTCATAGCGGCAATCGCAGCATCGCCAAACGGTTTTGTGAGATTATTCAGCAGTCCGTTTGAGACAGAAGCCAGCCCCTGTCTTATCAGCGCAGGAAAGCCAACTCTTGCAATAGTGAGATAAACACGGACTTTTTTGCTGATGTTCCAGGGGCGTATCTTTCCCTGAGCCATTTTTCCGTGAGCGATCAGCAGGATAAAAAAGCTTATTATCTGCGAAACGGCAGTCGAAAGACCTGCGCCGTAAACGCCCATACCAAATCTGTTGATAAGCAGCCAGTCACCGAATATATTAAGTATGCCGCCCGTGACAAGACCTATCATCGCGTAAAAGGCCTTGCCTTCATAGCGCAGGTTGTTGTTGAGTACAAAAGAGCACACCATGAACGGGCTTGCAATGAGCACCCACATTCCGTAGTCGCGCGCGTATGGGAGAATAGTATCGGTGCTGCCCAGCATATACAGCATAGGATCAAGCAACAGCAGACCGAAGATCATAAGTACAGCGCCTGCAGCGGCACCTGTAAAGAAAGCGGTAGAAACATATTCCGAGGTTTCTTGGGTATTCTTGTCCGCAAGCGCTTTTGATACAAGCGTTCCTGAGCCTTGACCCAGCATAAAGGACACCGCTTGAATTATCGCCTGAAGTGTAAACAATATTCCTGTCGCAGCCTGCTGGCTTTCGCCGAGCGTGCCTACGAAATAGGTGTCTGCCATATTGTAGAGGCTCGTGACCAGCATTGATATGGTAGTAGGGATACCAAGCGTTATGATAAGCCGCGAAACAGGAGTTTCGGTCATTTTTTTGTAGTATACTTCCGAGGAGTTCATAGCCATCTCTTTTCTGTTTGTTTTATATTCAACTATATTTTACTACAAACCGTTTTTAATGTCAATTGAAAACAAAAAAATCCCCCGTATATAGCGGGGGATATATCTATTCAAAGCTGTCCATCAGCTTGTGCAGTATCCTGTGCAGCTGTACAGCGTCCTCGGGAGAAAGCTCTATGCATGAGCCTATTCTCGTCGGTACGTCCAGAGCCTTGTCCTTAAGCTGTTCTCCTGCGTCTGTAAGTGAGATGTTCACCTCGCGCTCGTCGGAACGGGCGCGCTGCCTTGTAACGTAGCCCTTTGCTTCAAGCTTTTTCAGCAAGGGAGTGAGCGTTCCCGAATCAAGACACAGCAGCTCGCCCAGCTTTTTAACGTTTATCTCCTTGTTTTCCCACAGTGCCATCATTGTGATATACTGTGTGTACGTAAGGTCGAGCTCGTTAAGCAGAGGCGTGTATCTGCGCACTACCTCCTTTGCACACACATACAGGGGAAAGCAAAGCTGGTTTTCAAGCTTCAGCGCGTCGTATTTCTCGTCCATGGTATCACCTCGGAATTTTATTGGTCATTACCATTATACGCCTTTTTCACAGCTTTTGCAAGCTGATCCGCACAGGAAGTCGGACGTCTGCCGCAGGTGATGCCTGCAAGCTTTTCCTCTATTTCAGCAGCAGAGCAGCCCTCGACAAGTTTTGCTATCGCTTTCAGATTGCCGTTGCAGCCGCCGATGAATTCGACATCTCTGACGATGCCGTTGTCGTCCAGTCTGAATCTTATTTCAGTGGAGCAGGTATTGGAAGTTTTATAGGTGTGTTGCATTACAGTATCTCCTTTATTTTCTTTTCGAGCTTTTCGGGTGTGGTAGTGGGGGAGAAGCGGTCTGTCACATTGCCGTTTTTATCTACAAGGAATTTTGTGAAATTCCATTTGATCTTACTGCCCATGATACCACCCTGCTGAGATTTGAGGAAGGAAAACAGCGGCTCCTCGTTTGCTCCGTTTACCTCGATCTTTGCAAACATTTTAAACGTAACGCCGTATCTTGACTGACAGAAATCCATGATCTCCTCTTCGCTGCCTGGGGCCTGATTTCCGAACTGATTGCAGGGGAAATCAAGTATTTCAAGCCCTTTGTCGCGGTAAGCCTCATACAGATCCTGAAGACCCTCATACTGTGGGGTGAAGCCGCAGCCAGTCGCGGTGTTGACGATAAGCAGCGTCTTGCCACGATAGCAGCCCATGTCTACCTCATTGCCGTCTGCGTCCTTTACCTTGTGATCATAAATGCTCATTTGTATTACCTCCGATTTTGCGCCATTAAATTGCATACAATCTAATATAGCTTTATTATATACTCTTTCTTCATTCTTGTCAAGAGTTTGAATGAAAATGCTTATGATATTATATTAGTTGACAAAAATAACATAATATGTTATACTATAATATGTCTAATTGTAGCATAATGCACTATTTTATAACTGATGATTAGTTAAAAGGAGATTACGGCAATGAAAAAACGCAAGCTTATCGGCTGTATTTTAAATTGTCCCGAAAATATATATCAGAGCCGCATATTGGACGGCCTTATGGCGCGTTGCGAAAAATATGACTATGACTTGGCTGTTTTCTCGCCGCTGGTAAATGGTACGCATTTCTATAAAGACTATCTTTATGCAGAGTTCAATATTTTAGAGCTCATAAACTTTGATCTTCTCGACGCAGTGGTAGTAGTATCGCTCCCTTTTATCGCAATGGGTGATACCTCTATTTTTGATCATGTATATGAATTTCTGAAGAACCGCTGTAATAAACCGGTCATCTGCTTGGATATGCCTATGGGCGATTACGAGACCGTTTACACTGATGATACTACGTCTTTCAGCATGATAACAAGGCATGTTCTTGATGTACATAAGTGCAGGAATGTATATTTCCTTGCAGGCTCACAGAACGAGGGTGTAGAGGACAAGCGTCTCAAGGGCTTTTTAGAGGAGTGCGAGCGTCACAATATAAAGATAGATGACAGCAAGATATTCATGGGCGATTTCTGGTACACCTCCGGCACTGCGCTTGCTGATAGGATAGTGTCGGGCGAGCTTGAAATGCCTGATGCTGTTATTTGTGCGAGCGATCACATGGCGTTAGGTCTTGCCAACAGACTGGTGAAGTGTGGTATCTCCGTTCCCGAGCAGGTGATCGTTACAGGCTATGACGCTACTCAGGAGGCGCTGCTGAACGAGATCAACATCACCACCTTTGCTCCCGACAATGCCGGAATGGCAGCACAGGCGATAGACCGTATCAGAATGATACTCCAGCCTGACAAGGACGTATATGTTTCGGATGATGATATCTCCGACAATCTTGTTATTGGTCTGAGCTGTGGCTGCGAGGTGGATTACAGGTTGCTTATATCCTCGCTCAGCGGCTCGCTGTATAAAGCAAACCGCGATTATGATAACGATAACATCAGGGACGGTGAGGATCTGTATCACCTGATGGAAAGCTATATGCTGGAGGCGCTAACAGAGGCAAAGAGTCCCGAGGAGTGCCTTCGCGAGATAAACGCGCAGACATATCTGATACGTCCTTTCGATCATTTTTATCTGTGCTTACGTCGTAACTGGCTGGACACTGAAACGCCGCTGTATGTCGGTTATCCCGAAACTATGCGAACCAATGTAGTTTCGATACCTCTTGAAAGACATAATGATGAGGGCGCGGTATTTTATCACTGTGATGACGACAGAGCTGCATTCAATACAAAGCTTATGCACCCTGCACTATATGAGGAGTACGAAAAATCTCAGGTGTTCTATTTCTTCCCTGTGCATTTTCAGAAGAACACGCTTGGTTATGCATTGATGCAGGGCGCTGCCGATACAAGGCTGAAGCCCACAAACGTTGTGCGTAACTGGATGCGAAATGTAAATAATGCGCTTGAGATGACAAGAGTGAATAACAGACTTGTTGACTTCTCTGAGATAGATAAGCTTACAGGACTCAAAAATCGTCGTGGCATGGAAAATAGCCTCAAGGAGCTGTTTGCGTCAGCAAATGAGAATTCTTACTGCTATGCTATAGTGTTTGACCTCGATGGTCTCAAGAACATAAATGATAACCACGGTCACTCCGAAGGCGATTACGCTATCAAGTCCATAGCCTCTGCTGTGGCTAAGGTAACTGACAGCAAGCATGAGGTCGCTGTAAGAGCAGGCGGAGATGAGTTCTATCTCATCGGCATTGACGAGCATATTACTGAAAAGACGCTTATCGCAAAGGTAAGTGCATACCGCGCTATCATTGACGAATTCAACAGTGCGTCCAACAAGCCGTATCAGATGTCTGCAAGCGTCGGCTTCTCGCTCAGATCGCTTATTACGTTTGACGACATTGATAAAGCAGTCGTTTCGGCGGATAAGCATATGTATCTTTGTAAGGCAGAGAGCAAGCGTAACAGAAGATGACAGATATTCCCCACAGGAAAACTTGTGGGGAATTTTGATTTTACGGACTTTTCAACTTTCATTTTTGTTATATTTTTTTAAATTTACTTATAGGATAATACTTGATATTTAGTCAAAAATATGATATACTTATTGCGTGGTTTTATTAACATAATAAGGTTATGTACATAATCGGTATCTCTCATCTGATACCGTGATATATTAGGAGGATATTATGGATACAAACAAAAGACCGGAAACAATGGAACGTATCACCACTCCTGCGCTTGCAGAAGCATTTATTGACGAGCAGGTAGCTGCTGTTCGTGAGCAGGTTGGCGACAGAAAGGTGCTGCTGGCTCTGTCGGGCGGCGTTGACAGCTCGGTTGTGGCTGCACTGCTCATCAAGGCTATCGGAAAGCAGCTCGTATGTGTGCATGTTAATCATGGACTTATGAGAAAGGGTGAAAGCGAGCAGGTTATCGAGGTGTTCCAGAATCAGCTCGACGCTAACCTTATTTATATAGACGCAACAGATCGTTTTCTTGATCTGCTCAAGGGTGTTGCAGAACCCGAGAAGAAGCGCAAGATCATCGGCGGAGAGTTCATCAAGGTGTTTGATGAGGAGGCTCGTAAGCTTGAGGGTATCGACTTCCTTGCACAGGGCACTATCTATCCTGACATTCTCGAGAGTGACGGCGTAAAGGCTCACCATAATGTCGGTGGTCTGCCCGAGGATATGCAGTTTGAGCTGGTAGAGCCCGTCAAGCTGTTGTACAAGGACGAGGTAAGAGTTGTAGGTAAGGCGCTTGGACTACCTGCTGACATGGTAGATCGTCAGCCTTTCCCCGGCCCCGGTCTTGGTGTTCGTTGTCTCGGCGCTATCACACGCGACAGACTTCACGCTCTGCGTGAGGCTGACGCTATCCTCCGCGAGGAATTCGAAAATGCAGGTCTTAATAAGACTGTATGGCAGTATTTCATTGCTGTTCCCGATATGAAGAGCGTTGGCGTAAAGAACGATAAGCGCTATGAGGGCTGGCCTGCTATCATTCGTGCGGTCAATACTACTGACGCAATGAGTGCTACTATTGAGGAGATCCCCTACGCTCTGCTGCACAAGATCACTGATCGTATCACAAATGAGGTGGACGGTATCAACCGCGTTCTGTATGATCTCACACCCAAGCCCATTGGCACTATCGAGTGGGAGTGATAGCTTCGCTATCACCCTGCGGACGCCGTTTCGGTTTTCTCTCAAGGAAAGCGGGAGGCTTATTACAACAAGCAAGAGCTGATCGAAGTGATTTCGGTCAGCTCTTTTTGTTGTTATGAGCACCGTTGACATCTGCGGTATGTCGGGGAGTGAAAAATGCTATCCCGCAGGCAGTGAAAGCCACGCTGAGCCGCAAAAAACTCTTGACTGATTGGGGGAGAGATGTTATAATATTAATAATTTAAATGGCAAATCGTTACTGTCGGATATCATTCAAAATGGAGTTGTAAGGGTGAAGATGCTTAAATGGATATTGATAGGTGCGGCGGTCATCGCAGTGGTGATAGCCGTGATATTGCTGCTCCGCATACTGTCGGCAATGCTGAGGCCTGAGGATCACATCCTGGACGGCGGGGATATGGCGAATAAGTCTTATTTCAAGAGCGTCACATATTCCGAAGCAGGGGATATGTCGGGCGGCAGCCTTTATATGAAGCTGTCAAGCGATGAAGCGGGCAGGGTACTGCTGGAGGTCAGCGAGTGCGCCGCAGCAGGTGAGGAGGAGACCAGTGCCACCTACGAGCTTGACCGCAACGCCATCTACGCCTTCAACACCCTGTGCGATGAAAAGTGCATGAGCAGATGCGTGGATCTTCCCGACAGCGAGGTAATGCTCCTTGATGCGGCGGTGTGCAGCGTCACGATAGAATATTCCGACCGCATTATAAGCTTTAACAGCAATCAGGAATTCCCTGAGGAGTGTCTCGGCGCTGTCAGCGCAACACGCTCACTTCTCAGCAGCCTTATACCAGAAACCACTGAGTGGGAATAATACCGATATCATAACAAACAAAAAGAGCTGACCGAAGTGTATTCGATCAGCTCTTTTTGCATATATGTAAAGCTTATGCTATTCTGTTATGAGGTAGTCCGCTTTATCGCTGGGAACGCAAGTCGCGATATAATGGCGCTCGGCAGGGAAATAGCGGTTGTCATATTTCGCTTTGATCTGCTCCCTGTTGCCGATATATCCGTCTCTCTCAAGAACTCGTTGAAGCCTGACCTCCTCGGGGATATCAATGTAGATAATATAATCGAACATATTTTCAAGCTCTTTCCGTTGGAGAAATACGCCCTCGATTATTACAACGCTTCCGACAGGTATGTTTATTTCGTTTAGAAGATATGTATCGTTGTCCTTGTCATACAGTTCTACATCGTATTTCAGGTCTATACCGCTTTTTATAGGGGCAATGATCTGGCTCAACAGATAATCGTATCGCCATTGAAGATCGTAATAGCATTCCCACTCGGGGTAATCAGCGTTATACCTGACCGACCGAGGGTGAATGAAATCATCGATGTGCAGAAGCGTAACGGTAACGTTTTCTTCGCCGAGCAGCTTGTACAGCGCTTCTGAAACAGTGCTCTTTCCCGCACCGCCCAATCCGTCAATGCCAACGATGAGCGTGCGCTCAGGGTCATGCAGAGCCTTTATTTGCTCTGCTATTTTGGTAGTGTTCATTGCTGCCTCCTGTGAGATCGCTTTCTTTTATTTTATCACATATACTTATAAAATTCAACCTGGATCGTACTATTTTATCAAGGAATACGCACTCCTTGCATCTGTTTGCAAGATATGGTAAAATAAAAAAGAAATTATTTTCAGGTGAAATGAAACCTTTTGCTGTGCTCATGTGTATTATGTATGAACGGCTCAGAAAATGCATTTGACGGGAGATTCAAAGAAGATGACAGAACTATGCTTCAGCGAAAAATACGGTATGTTCCGAAATACTGTATTTTCGGTTATTTTCAATTATCTAAAAAATACTGATGACGCATCGGATATAATGCAGGAAGTGTTCATTCGCCTTTATCAGACAGATACTGAATTCCGAAGCGATGAGCACATGAAGGCGTGGCTCATACGAGTTGCTGTAAATCTCTCCAAAAACTTTCTCAGGGATAACAAGCATCGGCAGACTGAGCTTCTGACCGAGGA
>JAZNWG010000158.1:0-6057 GCA_045593225.1 Oscillospiraceae bacterium | reverse complement strand
TAAAAACGAGCGATAAACGCTCGTTTCTAATTTAAATGGCGGAGAGGGTGGGATTCGAACCCACGTGGGGTTGCCCCCAAACGGTTTTCAAGACCGCCTCGTTATGACCACTTCGATACTTCTCCGTACTTTCGAAGGTCGGTTACGACTTTACTATTATATCATGTTTAAGGGCTAAAGTCAATAAGGAAAACCAAAAAAGTTTGTCTTTTTAAAGAAGTTGAGGTCAAATTGCAAAAAAAGTGCTTGACAAAACGAAAACAGCGTGATATAATATTTACGTTGTGACGCTGCTATGGCTCAGTCGGTAGAGCACATCCTTGGTAAGGATGAGGTCATCGGTTCGATTCCGATTAGCAGCTCCATATTAAAAAACCGTCCTATGGGCGGTTTTTTAATTGCAACGGCTCGGCTTGAAATGCCTTTAGGGCATTTCATTTTCGCTTCGCGAAAATCGCTCACCGCCGCGGTTTGCGCTTCGGGCGAAGGTAGGTTCAAACCGTCCTATGGGCGGTTTTTTAATTGCAACGGCTCGCAGTGCTATTGGCACTGCGTTTTTCTTTTTGTTTGCTATATTCATCTTGTATTTTATAAAGTATTGTGATATAATGTATACTGTAGAATTATGCAAACGAAAGGAATACATAGAAAATGGAACCGCATGATTACACTGTAATTAAAATAGAGGGCGAGTATGCCACTTTAAAGGATACAGACAGCGGCGATGAGCTTTTCATCGCGCTCTTTCTGCTGCCTGACGGCGTTGATATCGGAACAAGGCTTCATTACGAGGCGCTGACCTACGAGATAGTAGATTAAGGGGGGAATGGCAATGCCTCTTATGCTGCTTGTAGTTGCGTGCTACACGATATGCTCGCTGAGTGATAAGTATGCTGTCGCAAAGCTGAAGTTCGACGGAAACTCGCTCACTTTTCTGATGGCGGCGGCGACCTCGCTGCTGATGATATTTTACCTGCCGTTTGACAGCAGGCTGTTCGTTATGTCGTGGCAGAGCTTTGCCGCGATACTGCTGATGGCGCTTTCAAAGCTGCTGGAGTTCAGGCTTGCGGCGGTGATACTCACCGAAATGTCCGCTTTCGAGCTTAAAGCATGGCTTGGTATCACAGTGTTCCTGTCTTATGGAATAGACCTTGTAAGCGGTACTTCGGCGCTCGGCCTGAATACCGTCTGGAAATTCGCTTTTATCGCACTTTCCGCGGCTGGTCTTTTCATGATAGCGCGCTCGGGCGGAAAGAAGATAGATTACAAACGAATTATCCTGCCGCTTGTCGGCTATCTGCTGGCGAAGCTTGGCTACGGGCTTATCGTAAGCTTTGTGTGCAGCTTCGGGGGAGTTCCGTATATCTCGCCTACGCTGTCGTTGTTCTTTGCGCTGGTGCTGCTTGCGGTAGCGCTTGCTCCGAAGGTGCACCCGATAAAGCTTTTCAAGGAAAAGACAAAAGGCGCTATGTTCGTGTCGGTGACAAAGATACCCAATGTAGTCGGTCTTGTCTGCGAGAACATGGTCGCAGCCGAGAGCATGGCAAATTACTCCTTTATCCAGCCGATGATACTTGTGGCGCTGTTCTTTATAGGGCTTATAAAGCGTGAGGAGTGTACTAAGCTGAACGTCATCGGCGGTATCGTCTGTATCGCGGGAATAATAGGATTTCAGCTTTTCTGAGGTGAGATATGGTAGTAACAAACGGCACCGAATACTCGCGTTTTCTGAAAAATGTGCTTTTCGGTATTGACTCCGAATGGTTTGAGGATTTCAAGGCAGCTCTGGCGGAAGAGGATATCCGCATTATGGGCACTACTGTCTGTCCCGCAAGCGAAAGCCATTTCGTGACCAGTGTGGAAGGTAAGTATGTAGACATTCCATCAATGAGTATTTATGCTGCGGGTGATGTTTCGAAAAGGCTTGTGAAGGATCGCTACGATTTATCGCACCCTGTTGTCTCGCCTTACGAGCAGAGGATATCCGATATATGGCGCAGTGTTTGCATTAAACACGGCGTGGATACGGAGCAGTATTGCGGTGTGAAGCTATCCGTGTCGGTGGTGACAGTCGAACATCTTATGTGTGACTGTGTGATACGCCGACGTGAATGCATATCTGAGGTAGAACAGATCCTGGCGCGGCGCTGCATTAGACAGCCAAGGAACATATATTGCAGCAGCATACCTGCATACAATATCGTATTTACAAAAGAGAACTATGATATTGCAGATATAGATAGTATAAAAGAAAAACTTACAGAGGAGATACGCGGTGCGATACTGCCGTATTTCAGAAATGCGTGCAGTGGTTTTGCATTGCCATTTATGCTTGAGGTACACTTCTGGCACCCCGAAATGCAAGGTTATAACGGCTATGGACTTGCAAGGCAGGATTAGATTATATATAAATAAACGGTGAACAAAATGAAGGATCTTACAAAAGGCAGCCCCATGCGGCTGATCGTGACGTTTGCGCTGCCTATTCTGCTTGGCAGTCTGTTTCAGCAGGCGTACAATTTCACAGATACGATAATAATCGGTCAGCAGCTCGGAAAAAGTTCAATTGCCGCAGTCGGCGCGAGCGCTTCGGTGGTATCGCTGATGTTCAGTACCGTAAACGGCCTCGTGACAGGCTTTTCGGTAATAATCGCGAAGAACTTCGGCGCAGGCGATCATGCCGAAATGCGTCGTGCGATAGCCAGAACGATAACCTTTGCAGGCAGTATTACGGTGCTGATAGTAGTCGGAATAACAGTATTTATAACTCCGCTGCTTCAGGCGCTGAACACTCCCGCAGAAAACCTCCCCGAAGCAAGGGATTATCTGTTTGTGGTGGCGCTCGGACTTATCGTGACGCTCATCTATAACCTCGAATCGGGAATACTCCGCGCAGTCGGCGACAGCGTTATCCCACTTATAATACTTATCATTTCGGCGGTGCTGAATATCGTTCTTGACCTGCTTTTCGTATGCGTGTTCCAATGGGGCGTAACAGGCGCAGCTGCCGCAACAGTTCTTGCACAGCTAATATCCGCTATCGTATGCTTTATCTATCTTGTAAAGCGCAGGTCGTTCCTGCTCATAAAGCGCAGCGACTTCCGATTCAATGCGCACGAGGCCGGTGAGATGCTGTCGGCAGGCCTTGGAATGGCGCTGATGTATTCGATAGTTGATTTCGGCTCGATAGTTCAGCAGAACGGAATAAACGACATGGGCGAGGATACTATCGCAGCCCACACAGCAGCAAGAAAGATACTGTCGCTGCTGCTCATGCCGTTCTCGGCAGTGGGAGCTACCATGGTGACCTACTGCGGACAGAACCGCGGCGCAGGGAAATACCGCCGCATAAAAACGGGTATCCGCGACGGCCTGATATTAAGCTTCGGCTGGTGCACTCTCGCAATAATCCTCATCTATCTTGCGGGAATGTTCCTTGTACAGCTGATACTGCCCGATGTAGAGTCATATATCACAGATACCGCGCTTGATTATCTCAGGTTCAACGTGCTGTTCTTCTATCCGCTGGCGGTGCTGCTCGGAGTGCGCTCGTCGCTGCAGGGTCTCGGACGCGGCTTCATACCGCTTATAACCAGCGGAATAGAGCTTGGCTGGAAGATAGTGACGGTGCTTGTGATGATACCGTGGCTCGGCTATTTCGGCGTTATCCTGTCCGAGCCGATAATATGGACTATCTGCGGAATAGTAATCGGAATAATCGCAATATTTACATTGCGTTCAATGCCAAAGGAAGATATGGAGGAATAAATCATGATAAAATCGCTTTCCGAAAAGCTTATCGAAAACATCTCGCTTGCCGTAAAGGGCAAGAAAAGTGAGATAAAGCTAGTATGCGGAGCGCTGCTCGCAGGCGGTCATGTGCTGCTGGAGGACGTTCCCGGTACAGGCAAGACCATGCTTGCAAGAAGCCTTGCAAGGTCAGTTGACTGCAGCTTTAAGCGTATCCAGTTCACGCCCGACCTTTTACCCTCAGATATCACAGGCATTAACTTCTACAACATGAAGGAGCAGGAGTTTATCCTCCGCAAAGGCCCCGTTTTCACGAATATCCTGCTTGCGGACGAGATAAACCGCGCAACTCCCAGAACGCAGTCTGCGCTGCTTGAGTGCATGGAGGAGCGTCAGACCACCATTGACGGCGAGAGCCACAAGATGTCCTCTCCGTTCTTTGTAATAGCAACACAGAATCCCACCGAGACACAGGGCGTTTATCCGCTTCCCGAGGCGCAGCTTGACCGCTTTATGATAAAGCTGTCGCTCGGTTATCCCGACAGGGCGGAGGAGATAGGCGTCATCAGCGGTGCAAAGATGTTCAGCGCGGTGGACGAGCTGGGTGCTGTCTGCACCGCCGAGGAGTTGACTGCGGCTCAGCGCGAGATAGATAATTGCACCGCAAGTGAGGCTGTCTGCGGCTATATCGCGGACCTTGCAGTGGCAACCAGACGCCACGCAGCAGTAAAGCTTGGCCTCAGCACAAGAGGCGCGGTGGCACTGAAAAGAATGTCTGCCGCTATCGCTATGATGGAGGGCAGAAGCTATATCATGCCGCAGGACGTTGCAGTTGCAGCGCCTGCAGTTATCCGTCACAGACTTGTCTGCCGCGGCTACACCATGACAGGCGGCGCAGACAGGACAGCAGACGAGGTCATCCGTCAGGTGCTGGACACAGTACCCGTTCCTACTGAAACAATCGGAGATTAAGATGGAGCTTATAGCTATGGCTCTGATACTGACGGCGGTGCTTGTCGTGCAGTATCAGATATACAAGCAGCTTGGACTGAAAAATATCGAGTACAAGCTGACTATCGGCACGGCTGAGGCGTTTGAGGGCGAGGAGATCGAGATAGTCGAGGAGATCGCCAACAACAAATGGCTGCCGCTACCGTGGGTGCGCTCCGAGATATGCTGCTCGCGCTGGCTGTCGTTTTACGGAAGCGCGCAGAATGTCGCGAAGGACGCGCAAAAGGGCTTTGTCGCAGGCGTTTTCATGCTGAAAGGCCATCAGAAGCTCCGCCGTGTATGGCGCGTGAAGCTGGAAAAGCGCGGAGTTTTCAAGATAGAGGACATCACGCTTGCTGTGAGCGACCTTTTCGGACTTTGTAAGCCCTCCTGCATGATAAAGATAAACGAGCAGATATGCGTGCTGCCGTCGCCATGCGAGATGGAGCAGGCTTCGCTGTCGTCTGAGCAGTTCATCGGCGAGAATACAGTCCGCCGCTTTATCCTGCCCGACCCGTTCCTTATCAGCGGCGCAAAGGAGTACACAGGCCGCGAGCCCATGAACCGTATCCACTGGGCGCAGAGCGCAAGGACAGGTGGGCTAATGGTGTACAACAACGAGTTCTCCACCGAGCGCAGAATGCTCATCGTATTCAATCTCCAGCGTATGGAGGCTGACGAAAAAGTGCGCCTGCCGATATCCATACTTGAAGCGCAGATAAAGGCTGCGGCGTTCATGCTGGACTATTGCTACCGCTCGCATATCGAGGTTGCGTTTGACGCAAACTCGGGCGAGCGCATAAGCGTTCAGGCAGATGAGGGCTATGAGCATACCCTGAATATCCTGCGCGCGCTTGCGAGAGTAAAGAACCGCTGCGGTCAGCACATGGACGAGTATCTTGAAGCGCTTGATTATTCATGCTATACAGATGTGATATTCATCAGCAATATCCTGAGCGAAAAAGCTGCGTCAGTGATGCAGCGGCTTCAGGCTGAGGGCAGGTATGTTGCGCTTTTATCCAACGAGCTCAGCGAAACAGGCTTCTGCGAGGTATACCATATACCACGCACAAGAAGCTATCCTATGGAAAGCGGGGACGACGAATGAGCAGTACATTTCTGAAATTCATCGCGGTATTGGCACAGTTTCTTTCAGTGTTCCCGTTTTTAGTGCTGTGCGAGGGCGTAGGCTACGGCGGCTATACATGGTGGCATTATCCTGCGCTTTATGCAACCTTTGCGCTGTTCTATATCTGCGGCAGGGTGTGCGTTGCATGGGCAGCAAGCGGCAAGCACTCGCGCGGCTTCCGACCTGTT
>JAZNWG010000157.1:0-6723 GCA_045593225.1 Oscillospiraceae bacterium | reverse complement strand
CAATCAGGTGCAGCTTCGCTATACGCCCGACGGCGGCGAGCAGAGCAGCGTACTGCTCGAGTTCATGCACTCCGACGAGATAAGCGAGCAGCGCTTCGAGATACCTGAGCTTACAGGCATCAACGACATCAGCTTTGTATTCCTGCCCGGAACAAAGTTCGATTTTGAGTGGTTTAAGTTCGAATAACCAACGATTTTTGCGCTCCGTATGAGAATGCGGGGCGCTTTTTCGTGCAAAATATGATTTTGTAACCGTTTTGTAAGAAAATTGTAACCAAATTGTACTTGAATTTTTATAGTGTTATGATGTATAATAGAGGTGTAACAAGTTACATGAGCATTTGGGAAAATATAATTTACAGACATACAGACTTTGCAAAGGGGTGATACGGTGAAGAATAATATACTGCTTATCCTTGCTGTGGCGCTTATCAGCGTGGGAATAATCGTTGCTACTGTGCTTATCAGCACCGCAGGCAGCGATGAGAATAACTCGTCCGATACAACGTCTTCCAACACCTCCGCTACAACTCCCGATATCACGGAGCCTGCCACCACTACTGCGACAACTACGGAGCAGCAGCCCCAGGAGATAATTATTCCTGCCGATGACACGCCTTATGACGAGGATATGGCGCACAGCATTATGGCGACTGCGCGTTCGCTTATCGGTATCGACTTCGCTGACGGCGGCGACTACCCCGATAACGGCTTTGACAATTCGGGATTTATATACTACGTTCTGCGTGAGAACGGCTACATCACCTGCCCGAGAGGCGTTGAGGCGCAGTCCGAGATGGGCGCTGCGCTGACCTATGACGAGCTTCGCGCGGGCGACCTCGCGTACTTCTATGACGAGGAGATGAAGGCGGTGCAGTTCGGCGGTATCTACTGCGGCGATGGCATCATGATAGCCTGCCTCATGCCGGGAACTAAGGTGAAAGAGGTAAACATCGCCACCAACTACTACAAGGAGCATTTTTACAGAGGCGTGAGCCTGACATGATAAACCACGACCCGAGAGTTTTTCTCGGGTCGTTTTTGTGTTTATCGTATTGATTTTTCCCGCGCTATATGTTATAATAAAGTATTATGGGGCGGTATGTGTTCCGCCGAGTAGAAAAAGCGAGGTGCATACAGATGAGGCTGATAAATATAGGCTTCGGCAATACCGTGAACGCAGACAGGATAGTTTCGGTCGTGAGTCCCGAGGCGGCTCCTGTAAAGAGGATAGTCCAGCTTGCAAAGGACGACGGAACGGCGATAGACGCCACCTGCGGACGCAAGACGCGCTCCGTTATAATCTGCGACAGCGGTCATGTGGTGCTGTCTGCACTTCAGCCTGAGACTATCTCGGGCAAGACGACTGAGGAGGACGACGATGAGTAAGGGACTTTTATTCGTGGTATCCGCGCCCGCAGGCTGCGGCAAGGACACTATTTTAGAGCAGGTGCTGGCTAACGAGGAGAACGTGGGATACTCGGTATCCGCGACTACGAGAGCTCCGCGCCCCGGTGAGGTGGACGGCACGCACTATTTCTTCCTTACAAGAGAGAAGTTTGAAGAGATGATAAAGAACGGCGACGTTCTCGAATATACAGAATACTGCGGCAACTACTACGGCACTCCGAAAAAGGGCGTAGAGGCTATGCTTGCCGAGGGCAAGGACGTTGTGCTGAAGATAGAGGTAGAGGGCGCGATGAATATCAAAAAGCTGTTCCCTGACAGCACGCTGGTGTTTATCCTGCCTCCTTCCATGAAGGAGCTGGAGCGAAGACTCCGCAAGCGTGGCACAGAGGACGAGCCTACCATCATGCGCCGCATTGCGCAGGCAAGAAATGAGATAGACACCGCCGTGAACTACGACTATTTCGTTGTGAACGACGATCTTGAGGACGCTGTGAACGACCTTATCGCTGTTATCCGCGGCGAGAAGTGCCGCAAGGAGCGCAACCTCGCAAAGCTTGAAGCTATCAAGGGTGAATAAATACAGATGAATGACAGGCTGATCGCGCTTGTGGCGGCGGAGAATACCTCTTACAGCTTTGATACGCTGTACAGCTACATGATTCCCGAGGAGCTGCATGATACGCTGCGCAAGGGAATGAGGGTAGCCGTGCCGTTCGGCAGGGGCAACCGCAGCCGCATAGGACTTGTTTTTGAGATAACGCGCGGCGATGGCGGGAAGCTTAAATCCCTGCTGTACGCGGTGGACGAGGAGCCTTGTATCTCTGAGGAGCTGCTCAATTTGTGCCGCTGGCTGCGCGATAACACGTTCTGCACGTATTTTGACGCGTTCAGGGCGGTGCTGCCGACGGGCCTCAGCTTTTCGCTGAAAACGCACTACTGCGTGGCAGAGGGCTTTTCGGGCGGACTTACTGACAAGGAACAGGAGTTCATGAACAGGCTCGCAGAGGCTAAGGACGGCATTTCGCGCGCCGAGGTGATAAGCTCCTGCGGCGACAATGGCAGACTGCTGAACAGCCTTATACAAAAGGGCGCGGTAGTCGAGAACGAGGAGCTGAAGCGCCGCGTAGGCGACGAGACGACAAAGCTCGTGCGCATAGCGGAGAGCGAGGAAAGTCCGAAGCTGACCCCTAAGCAGAAGCAGGTGGTGGAGTTCCTTGAGGGCGCGGAAACGGCGTCGGTAAAAGAGGTGTGCTATGCCTGCTGCGTAACTGCGGCGGTGGTGAAGCGACTTGTGGAAAAGGGCGTGCTGGAGCTTTACGAGCAGACGGTGTTCCGTACCGAGCCGACAGAAAGCGCCACAGAAAGCCCCTCCGACATTGTTTTCTCCGAAAAGCAGCAGGAGGTCTTTGACGGACTTCTCGCGCTGATGAACGATACAGACCCGAGGTGTGCGCTGCTGCGCGGAATTACAGGAAGCGGCAAGACCTCGGTATTCATACGGCTTATAGACGAGGCTGTGAAGAGCGGCAAGTCCGCAATGATGTTGGTGCCTGAGATATCGCTCACTCCGCAGATGGTGGGGAAATTCCGCCGCCTTTTCGGAGCAGAGGTAGCGGTGCTGCACAGCAGCCTTTCACTGGGCGAGCGCGCGGACGAATACCGCCGTATCCGCGAGGGAAGAGCTAAGATAGTCATCGGCACGAGGAGCGCGGTGTTTGCGCCTGTGCAGAATTTAGGTATAATCGTCATTGACGAGGAGGGTGAGAGCAGCTATAAAAGCGAGAACTCGCCGCGCTATCATGCGAGAGAGGTAGCGAAGCAGCGCTGCTTTCATCACGGCGCATTCCTGCTGCTTGCAAGCGCTACTCCCGACCTTTCCAGCTACTACAACGCGAAAACGGGACGTTACAGCCTTTTTGAGCTGGACGAGCGCTACAACAACGCGGTGCTGCCCGATGTCTATATAGTTGACATGAAGGAGGAGCAGAAGAACGGCAATCATTCGGCGTTCAGCATGCCGCTCCTGAATGAGATAGAAGCAAATCTTTCGCGCGGCGAGCAGTCGATACTGCTGCTCAACCGCCGAGGCTACCATACAAGCGTAAGGTGCACGCTGTGCGGCTCTGCTGCGGAGTGTCCGAACTGCGCTGTGCCGCTTACCTATCACAAGGCGAACGGCAGCGTGATATGCCATTACTGCGGCTTTACGCAGCGGCTTGCTCCCGCTTGTCCCAAGTGCGGCGGCAAGTTCTTTTCCATGAAGGGAACAGGCACGCAGCGCATCGAGGACGAGCTTTCCGAGATATTCCCGAGGGCGCGTATACTTCGCATGGACGCGGACACGACTTCAACAAAGCATGCATTCGAGAACAAATTCAGAGCCTTTGCAAACGGCGAGTACGACATCATCGTCGGCACGCAGATGATTGCAAAGGGACTTGATTTTCCGAATGTGACGCTTGTGGGAGTGCTGAAAACAGACAACTCGCTGTACGCAGGCGATTTCAAGGCATACGAGCGCACGTTCTCGCTGGTGACGCAGGTAGTCGGACGCTCGGGACGCGGCGGACGAAAGGGCAGGGCAATGCTGCAGACATTTACCCCCGAGCATTATGTGCTTAATTTAGCGGCGCGGCAGGACTATCCGCAGTTCTACGAGGAGGAGATAAAGCTGCGCGAGGCTATGCTTTATCCGCCGTTCTGCGATATCGTGGCGGTGACATTCTCCGCGATAAACGAGATAAGCTGCGAAAAGGCGGCGAGGAAGTTCGCGAGGATACTGACGGAGCAGCACAAGGCGCTCCCGAAGGAGATACCGCTCAGAGTTCTCGGCCCTGCAAAATGCGCGGCGGCGAAGATAAACGGACGGTACAGATACAGGCTTATCCTGAAATGCCGCATGAGCAGCCTTTTGAGGCAGCTTATCGAAGGCTCGCTGAAAGCGGCGGGTCAGGACGAGGATTTCAGAAACGTAAGCTTTTTTGCAGATGTGAATGGTGAAACACTGTGATAGAAAGGAAATAAAATGGCTTTAAGAGAGATAGTAAAGCTCGGAGACGAGATACTCCGCAAGAAGTGCAGACCCGTGACGGTGTTTGATGAGAAGCTGCACACGCTGCTTGACGATATGAGAGAGACCATGGCTAATGCAAACGGCGCAGGTCTTGCAGGCCCGCAGGTAGGAATGCTGCGCAGAGTATGCGTTATTGACGTGCGTGACGAGCACGGCGTTATCGAGCTTGTAAACCCTGAGATAACCGAAATGATAGGCTGCCAGTCGGGCGGCGAGGGCTGCCTGTCGCTCCCGGGCGAGTGGCGCGAGGTAGAGCGCCCCGCGACTGTCACAGTAAAGGCTCAGGACAGAAACGGCGAGGAGTTTACCCTTACAGGCACAGGAATGCTTGCGAGGGCCATCTGCCACGAAACAGACCACCTCGACGGAGTGCTGTTTATCGATAAGGCAAAGTTCGAGGAAGAATAAAATAACCCCTGAAAGGAATTAAACATGGCAAAGCGTGAAATAGTAAGATTCGGAGAGGACGTGCTCCGTCAGAAGTGCGAGCCTGTCACAGCGTTCAACGAGGAGCTGTGGGAGCTGCTTGACGATATGTATGAAACTATGGTTGACGCAAACGGCGTCGGACTTGCTGCGCCGCAGGTAGGTGTTCTGCTGCGCGTGGTGGTAATTGACGTTGAGGACAAGAACGGTAAGATAGAGCTTATAAACCCCGTCATTACTGGTATGCGCGGAAAGCAGACCGAGAGCGAGGGCTGCCTGTCCTATCCGAAGAAATACGGCTATGTGGAGCGCCCCGCAAAGGTTAAGATAAAGGCGCTGAACCGCTACGGAAAGCCTGTTTCCTACATCGGTACAGGACTGCTTGCGAGAGCGTTCTGTCATGAGGTGGACCACCTTAACGGAAAGCTGTTTTCCGACAAGGTGATCGAGTGGATAGAGGAGGAGCAGAAATGAGAATAGTTTTCATGGGAACTCCCGTTTTTTCGCTCGCATGCCTTGAATCGCTCATAGAAGCGGGACATGAGGTAAAGGCTGTATTTACCCAGCCCGACAAGCCCAAAAACCGCGGCAAGCAGATAATGATGACCCCTGTAAAGGAATGTGCGCTGAAGCACGATATCCCCGTATACCAGCCTTTAAGCCTCAGAAAGGGCGAGGACGCTGAAAGCTCCATGGCGGTGCTGCGCGAGATAGAACCAGAGTGTATCGTGGTCGTTGCTTACGGACAGATACTCCCGAAAGAGGTGCTGGAGCTGCCGAAATACGGCTGCATAAATGTGCACGCTTCGCTGCTGCCGATGTACCGCGGCGCTGCTCCCATTCAGAGAGTTATCGAGAACGGAGAGACGGTAAGCGGAGTTACCACGATGTACATGGCTGAGGGTCTTGATACAGGCGATATGATACTGAAAGAGGAGGTCGCTATCCCCGATGATATGACGGGAGCGCAGCTTCATGACGCGCTGTCCGAGTGCGGTGCAAGGCTCATCGTGAAAACGCTGGAGGCGCTTCAGAACGGCACAGCTGTCAGAACTCCGCAGGAGGGTGACACCTGCTACGCGAAGATGATAACCAAGGAAGAGCTGAAGCTTGATTTCACAAAGCCTGCAAAGCAGGTGTATGACTTTATAAGAGCCATGTCTGACGCGCCCTGCGCATATACTATGCTGGAGGGCAAGCGCATGAAGGTATACATGGCGCGCCTTGTAGATAATGTTTCGGGCGAGGCAGGCGCTATCGCGGACGCGGACAGCTTTACTGTAGCCTGCGGCGACGGCAACGGTGTAGCCTTTACCGAGATACAGCCCGAGGGCGGAAAGCGCATGGAGACCTCTGCGTTCCTGCGCGGAAAGAAGCTGACGAAGGGAATGCTCCTCGGCTGATTGAAAGGAGAACCAAATGCTTAACACGTTAATGCTGATATCCGCCGCAAACCGCGGAAATATGCACAATGAAACAGTCGGCGAGGGTATCGGAAGATTTCTCGGCGAGCATTATATGCTGACATATATTCTGTGTATCGCGGCGATGATATTTGCTATGATATGCTCCGCGAGGGTGAACAGCACCTTCAAGAAATACAGCAGTCAGAACAGCCGCACGCACCTGCAGGCATGGCAGGTTGCAAGGCAGATACTGGACAACAACGGACTTTATGATGTCACGGTGGTGCATATAAGCGGTCATCTGACAGACCAGTACAATCCCAAGGACAAGGTGCTGTCGCTGTCTGACAGCGTATATTCCAGCAGCTCGCTTGCTGCTATCGGAGTTGCTGCGCACGAGTGCGGACA
>JAZNWG010000156.1:0-11682 GCA_045593225.1 Oscillospiraceae bacterium | reverse complement strand
CACTTCCTCATGCAGCTTTGTAAGCTCGCGGCAGAGTGCGCAGTTTCTGTCACCGCCAAAAGCGTTTTTCATATCTTCCAGCGTTTTTGTCAGCTTGTGCGGAGCCTCGTAGAATATCAGCGTATGCGGCAGGCTTTTTATCTCGTCAAGTCGCTCGGAGCGCTCCTTTTTTGGCACGGGAAGAAAGCCCTCAAACGCAAAGCGTAGTGTGTCTATTCCGCTTATCGCGACAGCGGCTATTGCTGCATTGCAGCTTGGTATAACTTCAACCGCAACGCCCTGCTCGTAGCATTTCTGCACGAGATAAACGCCGGGGTCGGATATGCAGGGCATGCCTGCGTCCGATACCAGTGCAACGGTATTTCCCTCTGCGAGCAGCGCCAGTATCTTAGCGCTTTTTTCAGCCTCATGCGGCTTGTAGTAGCTCAGCATGGGCTTTTTAATTCCGAAATGCGTCAGCAGCCGAAGCGTAACTCTGGTGTCTTCTGCGGCGATGTAGTCCACTTTTTCCAGTGTTTCTATTCCGCGAGGACTGAAATCCGACAGGTTTCCTATCGGAGTGCCGACAACATAAAGCTTTCCTGTATCATTCATAAAGGCGTGAATACTCCTCAGTGTAGGATTTGTCATCGTTGCGAAGTATCATAGGCTTCTCAACTATCATGCCCGATTTTGCGCCCTTCTTTCCTGTTATGAGGAAAAGCCAGGGCTTATCGAGTATGCTGTTGTGTACGAATGTGATGCTTTTGGGCTCTATCTTGTTCTCGCGCATGGAGTTTATAACATCGGCAAGTCGCTCGGGACGGTGACACATCTTTAAAAGTCCGCCGTACTTCAGCAGCTTACCTGCTGCCTTACAGACATCGTCAACGGTGCACATCAGCTCGTGGCGCGCGATAGCCTGCGGACGAGACATCTTTTCAAAGCCGCTGCCGCTTGTCATGTAAGGCGGATTTGCGGTGACGATATCCACGCTTTCAAACGCAAGATAGCTCTGATCAAGCTCGCGAAGGTCTGCGAGGATAGGCGCAACGGTGTTCTGCAGACTGTTCTTCTCGACAGACATCTTGAGAAGGTCGATAGCTTCTTCCTGGATATCTATAGCATATACAAGGCGAGGCATTACATTCTTGCAGAATATAAGCGGAATTATACCGCAGCCCGTACAGAGGTCGCATACCACTTGATCGGGGCGGACACCTGCATAGTATGCAAGCAGGAATGCGTCTGTGCCGAAACGATGATCGTCCGATACATACATTGTAAGTTTTCCTAGTGCAAAGGTCTCCATAAGATCTTTCCTTTCAAATAAGTTATCCTATAAATATCTGTCCGTCAGGGACAACTATATTTTTGCGTTTGCTGCTGTTCAGCGACAGTGAGAGTATGAGCGATACAGGACCAACTCGACCGCTGAACATAAACAGCATTATCACTGTTCTGCCGAATATATCAGCTGCCGAGGCAACTCCCAGTGAAAGGCCTGCTGTGGAACAGGTAGCCACTGACTCAAACAGGCAGTGCAGTGCGTCGCACGAGGTGAGGCTGTATATCGCGGTGAAGCAGATCGCGACAGCGCACATCGTAAGAGTGGTGACCACCAGTGTGCGGTACACGGTATGCTTATCTATCTTGTGGCGGAATATCTCCACATCGTCCTTGTTTTTAATATACGATACCACGGTCATCATAAGCACCAGCAGTGTAGTGACCTTGATACCGCCGCCTGTTGATGCAGGCGCAACGCCTATGAACATCAGCAGCATGGTTCCGAGCTGCGAGAAGCTTGTCATTCCCGAAACGTCGATACTGCTGAAGCCTGCTGAGCGGTTGGATACGCTTGAGAAGAACGAATTCAGCAGCTTCTGACCGAAGTGCATATCTCCCATGGTAGCGGGGTTGCTCCATTCTGACACCAGGTAGAATATCGTTCCGCCGACTGTAAGTATTCCTGTCATTATCAGCACCGCTTTAGTGTGCAGGCTGAGCTTTTTCGCCTTGCGGAGATTAAGGAAGTTCTCCCAGACCACAAAGCCAAGTCCGCCTATCGTTATCAGCAATGCTATGGTTATAAGCACCACAGGGTCATTGTTGAAACCGATAAGGCTTGACATGCCGTCCGCCTGCCCCATAAGGTCGAAGCCTGCGTTGCAGAAAGCGGATATGCTCATGAAAATGCTTACCCATACTCCGTATGCGCCGTATTTCGGCACGAACACAAACCCGAGTATCACCGCGCCGACAAGCTCGATCATCAGCGAATATTTCATGATGCTGATGAATATGCGCGTACCGCCCTCAAAGCTGCTTTCAGTAAGGCCGTCGGCTGCATTTGCAAGCGTCCTGAATCCGAGCTTCTTTCCTGCTGCGATATTGAAGAATGTGATGATCGTTACAAATCCGAGGCCGCCCACTTGTATAAGCAGTGCGATCACTATTTGTCCGAAAAGGCTCCATGCCCCGCATGTGTCGACTACCGTTATACCTGTTACACAGGTTGCCGAGGTCGCGGTGAAAAGGCATTCTGAGTATGGCTTCATGCTGCCGTCAGCCGAAGCGAAGGGCAGCCAGAGCAGCACCGAGCCGATGATTATTATTGCAAGAAATCCGACTACCAGCATTCTGGCAGGACTTATATGCTTTTGCTGTCTGTTGATTATCGGCATACTGTGCTCCTTGATAATTTTTATGCATTCAACGCAAGGTCATACATCGGTACATCTGCACCGCGCTCTATTTCAAGTCCAGTGACGGTAATGGGCTCGCTGTTGCTGTTGGAAAGCTCTATGCGAACTCCCTCAAGCTTCTGTGAAGCTTCAAGCTCTAATTCAAGCACTCCGTCACGCTGTTTTGTTATCCTGAAATCGTGGGTATATTCGCCCTTTGAGCTTGTAATGGTTATAATTGAATTTCCGAGCTCCACGCCTGTTCCTGTTAGAATGATACGATAGGTTCCTTTTCTGAACAGCGTGAGGTAATTAGTGTATACTTGTGCGCCTGTCGGAACCTTTGTGTAGTCGCTGCCGCGCACTGCGTTATCCGAGGCCGGGAGCTGCTCACCCGGGTAATATATGCTGCCGTTATCGGAAAGCTGATATCCCTGCGAAGCTGCCCAGTCATAGGCACCGCTCGTGCAGGCGTACAGCTGCATGTTGTTGTTTATATCTCCGACAAGGCAGATACCCTCCACCCATGCGTGGAGATTATCCTCGCGGTCGGCTATGATGAATTGCGGGCGCTCTGAAAGCTCCTCTAATGCCGCCATACTTTTTGCTATGATGAACTCGCCCTCGGGGAGGAGATACTGTCCTTTTATATAGCGCTCGGAGGCTACGTTATAGCAGCAGACGGTCTCGAGGCCGCTGCCGTCCACCATATCAAGAGCCTGTTGCATATGTTTTGCACCTGTCATAGCATTTTTGCTCTGAACTGCGGTGTATTCAACATAGCCATAAAGGTTGGAATATGAGAGCATCACAGCAAGCGGTATGCATACGCAGCGCAGCATACGCTTTCCGTCACGTATCGCAAAGCGTATGACAAGTACGATAAGCAGCACTACCATTACGGTAATGATGATCTTGAAAAAGCTCGTTTCATCAGGAAGAGATTTCATCTTCTCGCCGTAGCGCAGCGGTGCAAGACCCATTATCATCGCAGAGGTCATGCGGGTACCGCCTGTTACGGTGGGCACGACGAAAAGCATTGTCAGCGTATTTATCACAGCCGCACTGCAAAGAGCGGCGAGTGCGTGGAATATCGAAAATCTGCCGCGCTTTATAAGCAGTAATGTCGCATAAAGCGCTATCGGCGCGAACACTTCGATATAACGGCCGTATATCAGCGTATCGCAGCGCGCCTCGAGGTGCTCGGAGGTGCATTTGAACAGCACGCTTATCACAAACACCGCAGCCGTAGAAACAAGCGCGAATACCGCAAGCATTGCTTCGTTGTCCGAGATATAAGTTGCGTCGTCAGCCGAGGGCTTTATCCTGCGGCGGAAATACATGAACACGCCGCCTATTATCATGACTATACATATAGCGCCGAAGCCCCATGTAGAGGATATGAAATAAAAGAAGTGTCCGATAAGTGTTTTGAAGAAGTTTACGAAAAAGTTGCTGCCCGATGTAAATATTCGCGACAGAGAATCCTCGATAGTGTTCGTCGGGGAGCCGCCTGCCTCGTCGAGCAGCCACAGCGCATTCTGGAAATAGTCCTTTGCAAGAAGATCGGCGACAAAGCTTACACACAGCCCCGAGAAAAATGCGATAAACCCGAAGATCTTCTTTTTCATTGCAAAGAAAGCTATCAGCGTGAGAGCGATACCGCCCGCCAGCAGCGCAAGCATTCGGCCATGTGCGGCATAGCCTGCTACAAGCACGATCGCGCCGAGAACGGATAATATCTGTTTTTTAGCGCCCTTGCTTTGCAGCGCCTTGAAAGCAACCAGTAGAAACAACCACGGCATTATATCGCAGAGGCTTTCGTTCCACGTGTACTTTGTCAGCAGCATATAGCAGGGATAAAGTCCGCATATAAGCGAGAATCCGACGCTTGTTCCTTTTTTCAGCGAGAACACGCTCCTGCTGAGGTAGTACACTATTACGGGAATGAAGCTTACTATCAGGCTGTTGATACCTATCATCAGATCGTAGCGCGTATAAGGATCGTCCGTAAGACTGAAAACGGGCGTATACATCAGTCCCTGCAGATATCCGTAATATCCGCTGAGAGATACTGTCGATGACCAGTCATAGCCGTTTGCAAATGCCGCTATAGCACTGACGCTGTATTCGTCAGGGGTGAGGTTGAATATAGTGGCGCACTGAGCCATAAGCGAATGCAGTAGCAGTGTGCCGATATATATACAGATCATCACTATCCAGTCGGCTTTGACAAGACCGCTGTATGACGAATTATCTTTAGTGCGTTTCATAGGTATCCTCCGGAAGGGGTCAGCTGTTTACCTTGTACTTGACATATTCTCTTGCGCCGTCTCCGTATGCAAGCACCGTATGGTTTTCGGTCTTGCCCATCAGGTCGTAATTCTGCGGAGAAAGCGGAATATCAGTGCCGTTTTCGATTATGATTATTCCCGTTTCGGGAAGCCTGGTCGCGCTGTTTATAAGGCTGACCTTTGCGTTGGGGTTGAGAAATTGCAGAAGTCCTGCGGTACGGGTGTCGGTCTTATATGCTACGATACGCGGCGACACAGCCTCGTTGAACAGCATTTCGCTTATCGCCTTTGCCGGAGCTATCTTTTCTGCGTTGTCCGAAGCTCGCATAGGAAGATAATTGAAAGCTGCGAAGCCTGTCGTATATATGAATACTCCGCATATGAGACCTGAAGCCAGCTGCATTTTGAATCTTCTTGTACACGCGACGCATATTATCATCGCCGAGAACATGGTGAACACCATAGATGACATGATGATAAAGCTCATCTGCGTGATATCGTCGGTAATGCCCTCACTGAGTCTCCACGGCAACAGTCCCAGTATCGGGGATTCGCGGTAGGAGCCCTCTGCGAGATATCTGCTTGATGTCATTGCAAAGCCCATGCATACGTATGCATAGATCGAAGCGCTGCCTATGACGGTCTTTATCGTGTAGCCGTAGGTCATAAGGAACACTAGTGCGAGGAATATCGCAAGCGGTGCTGCACTGTCCGTATAGCGGCCGAAGATTATGAGGTCGTTGATCTCGCCGAACTGCGAGGAGTTGAACTTATACAGTGCCGAGAGCAGCAGCGAGCCTCCTACGGCGAAAAACGCAAACATTCCGAATACGGTGATACGCAGACTGTACTTGTGCTTTACGGGCTCGTAAACTTTTGTACCGTCCTCGTGGTGCTCCATGCGGTGGGAGAACCATTCACTGCAGCGCTTTGCGCACATGATGATGAAGAATGCTGTCGCAAGCGCTCCTATACCGAGTGTAGATGTAAAGAAAGTGTACAGATGTCCGAACAGTGTCGCTATGAAGTGATCCCAGCCGACTTCGGTGAACAATCCGTCAAGACGCTGGAAGCCGCCGCCTACTGTGTTTCCGCGGGCAGCGCCATCCCATACGGCATTTTCTATCATTCGTCTGATGAGGAATTCGCAGCCGAAGGAAACGATAAGCGTTGCAAAGAACGTCGGAAGATTCAGTATCTTTTCTCTGAACACTATCCTTGCTATGAGGAGCGTCAGAATAAGTGCTATCACCACAGCGATGAGCCTTGAGTGTGCCGCGAAGCATACGGCGCACATGAAGCCTGTGAGCATGGAGAATGTAAAGCGCGAATAGCGGTTCTTTCTGTCCCATGCCATGAATACGCACCATATCAATGCCCACGGCAGAAGGCTTGAGACAGCCTCGTTCCAGATGAACTTTGAGTGAGCGATATAGGTTATGTAGAAGCCCGAGCAGAATGCAATGACTATCTTCTGCCAAACCTTAGGAATACCGAGCTTTGCTGCAAGGTGGTATGCAAGCATGGGGATAAAGCTTATCAGCACGCCGTTCATAACGAGCATTGCCTTATACAGCGCATACGGAGAGCCGAACACCAGCATGAGCGGCACATAGAACAGTGCCTGTATATAGCCGTAGTAGTAGCCTACGGCGCTCATGAGATTTGACCAGTCCTTGCCTGTATAGAACGCGGTGATGCTTGCTGTGCCAAGCTCATCGGGATTAACGGCGGGAAGCTCCATCATAAGCGAGAGCAGCGCATGTATCACGATAGAGAAAGCGAACAGTATAAACATCACGCCTCTGTCACCGAAGGTGGAGTAAAAGCGCTCAAGTTTCTTCTTCATTACTTACGATTTCCTTTTTAGAGTAGCTGCACACATTGTAGTTCCTGCAGCTGTCGTTAGTATTGTTGTATTCTATCCTTTTTACATGGAAAAGAGTTTCGTCCATTACCTTGCGGCAGCCTGAAATGGCGTCCGCTACCAGTCCGAAAATGCCTATCTGGAAGCCTACTATCGCAAGAACTGCCATAAGCACCAGCGATTGCAGGTGTCCTCCGCCCTCGCCGAGACACATATACACGATGAAGCGTATTCCGAGCACCAGCGCTGCAATGATAAATACAGCGGCGATCGTGAGGAAGGTCTTGAGCGGCTTTCTCATCACATAGTTTCGGATTATCGTGCCGCTGGAGCGCTTTATATAGCCCCATGTAGACTTGAACAGTCGGCTTTTGCGAAGCTCAGGATTTGTGTCGATATCGACAGACATTATCTTTGTCCTGTCTGCGCCTGCGGTGATTATGGTTTCGAGCGTATATGTGTAGTCGGACAGTACGTTCAGCCTCATTGCGGCCTCTCTTGTGTAGGAGCGGAAGCCGCTTGTCGTATCCACTACATCAGTGCCGCTTGCTCTTCTGACAACGCTGCTGCCGAGCTTCTGCAGCTTCTTTTTGCTTTTGGAAAAATGCGCAATGCTGTCGGTGCGGCGGTTTCCTATCACCATTGTCGCTTTACCCTCAAGTATCGGGCGCACGAGCTTTTCGATGTCGCGGCCGCTGTACTGGTTGTCCGCGTCGGTGTTTACGATTATGTCCGCACCAAGCCTGAGGCATGCGTCTATTCCTGCCATAAAGCCCTTTGCAAGGCCGCGGTTATGGGTGAAGCTTACGATGTGATGAACACCGAGCTCCTTTGCACGCTGGGCCGTACCGTCAGTGCTGCCGTCGTCGATTATGAGATATTCTATCTCGTTCACTCCGTCAATATGGCGTGGCAGGTCATTTATTGTGACATCGAGAGTTTCTACCTCGTTATAGCAGGGTATCTGAATAATAAGTTTCATTTTATCATTGTCCTTTTAGCCTAAAAACTGATGAAACGGCAGAACTGCCACGAGCTGTCCCACGAACAGCGTTGCGAGAATGCCTATGACAGCTCTCAGCTTTGAGGGCGCGCCGCGCTCGGTGAGCGCTTCGTAGTAGCCCTCCGCCTTGCCGTCATCAAATTCTGCGCGTATCTTCTTTATTCTGCGCACGCAGAACTTGTAGTAGATATAATCGCCGAAAAGGCTTAGTGTTATCATCAATGCGATACTTATGATACTGCTGATTAGGGCAAGATCCTGCAGCATTGCGGCAGTGGGCTGAGCCAGTATAGTGTTGTATCTGAAGAGCAATATCTCGGGGATAGCGATAAGAGCCTGTATGATGAGCAGGAGTATTCCCAGCGCGTCCATTCTGCGGTATATCTGCTGTATCGGAGACAGTATACCCGCCCAGATGTTGAACGAGGTCTTCACCTTCTTCACACTGCCACCGTACTGAGGAATGCCAACGCGGAAGGAGGAGAAAGCCTGAGCATAGTGGAATACTGCTGTTCCGACGAAGCGGCTGAGCTCCTTTGCTGAAACGCCGTCCTCGCCGCGTGTCTCGTCGCTTGTCATCTTCTGCATCTGCTTGTACGCTTCTACATAGGGATTTGTATAGGGCTCTCCGTTCCTGTCGCCGAAAAGCGGGTCGAACGGCGGAGTTTCCTGGCCTATATAGGGGGCATTATTCTGAGGGCTGCCACCAGGGTATTCGGCGTGGTGGGGATCTGTATTTTCGCTTGAAGGAGCAGCCTGAGTTGTTCCGTATGGCGGCACGTAAGCACCGTTTATCGGCTGCTGAGGCTGCTGCGGAGGCTCGGGCTGCTCGTCAGGGAGCCTTCCGTTCCACACGAAGCCGCTTTCATGGTGCTGTGACACAGCGCATTTTCCAAGCCTGATATAGCACGCTCTGTGGTGGGGAGTACCGCAATCGGGGCAGACAACGACATCGTCGTTCTCGCCGAAGGGCGATCTGCACACAGGACAGAGCTTTCCGAAAAATCTTGACATTATATATCCTTTCCAAATACATTGCACTGGGCATACATATACATTATTAAGTATACCATAAATTGCACGGAAATGCAACTGTTTAAGCCGTTTTATTGTGAAAATTTCGGGAAATTACCGCGTCTTACTCAAAAAGCTCGCCCCATCGGAAGGAGGGGCTTCCAATGGGGCGATACAGGGGATAGGAGAACGCTTAGCTATTATCAATAATTATTCGAGATATTCGCTGATAACTCTTACCATAAGGTCATTCAGCTTTTCGACCTCATACTCGCCGATGGTGGGCTCGATGTGGTCGCCGCCGATACCGCTGTGGTTGGTAAGGAAGGTATAGGTGCCGCCTGTTCTGAATGCCATAGTTCTCAGCAGGTATTCAGTGGACTTGTCGATACCGCTGGAGGCTACGGGGATTATACGGATACCCTGTGCTGCGGCGATCTCTACATAATCGTTCACCTCGTCGATGATCTGCTCATCAGAGTGAGGGGGAGCGTCCAGCACGAAGAACATAAGCTTTGTCGCGTTGTCCTTCCAGTCGTGCTCCTTTGTTGCGCTGTTAAGTGCTGTGTGAACGGCCTCGGGAGTATCTCCGCCGCCGTCAGCTTCCTGTGCTGCGAGATCGGAAAGGACCTGCTCGATATCGTCTGTAAAATCAAACTCGCGGATAACATAGTCGTCATACTCGTCGCGGTAGAAGTTAACGCTTACTCTTACGGGAATGTTAGAGTTATTTTCCTTAACGCGTTCGATCACGTTTTCAAGCTCCATCTGGATATATGCAAGCTCGTCCCACATAGAACCTGTGGTGTCGATCATCAGCATAAGCTCAAGCGCTTCGATGTCACCTACCTCGCTCTGAGAAAGAGAAGAGTTTTCAAAGTCGATGGTATAAGTGCCGCTGCTTGTTGCGTCTACGTTGTCGATAGTCATGCGGACCTCGCCGTAGGTGACTTCGATGGAATGCTCCATATCGTCGCCACATTCTTCGAGGAACAGGTAAGCCTTACCCTCGTTATCGGTAACAGCGGAGGTAACTCCGATATTGCCACAGCCGCGCTGAGTTACCTGAGCGCCCTCGAGAGGCTCGCCGAAAGCGGTGACTATGATCTCGTGGCGGACATCAAAGTCGATATCCCACTCGTCGCGGTAGTATTCCCAGTCCTCGTGGCTCTGGTAGAGGGATACCCAGTCGTTCCAGTTCTCGTTGTCGTTCCATTCGCCTGCGGTGAGCTGACCCGGGCCTACCTGCTCGATGTAGGGCTCATCGGGGAACATGGGGTCTATCTCAATGCAGCCTTCTTCATAGAATTCTTCTGATACAGCACCGTCAACATATGCAAAATCGTCCATTGCTCCGCCTGCAGTGGGCTCAAAAGCGCCGCCGATAGCGTCTGCGACTGCATCAAAGGAAATGTCATAGTCGAGGCTGCCGTCGGCTATATCGTCTGTTAGAGAATTGTATTCCTCGCTTTTTTCCACAGCCCCCATAGTAGCTACTGTAGTGGTAGTGGGCGCGGTCTCGGTTTCGATACCTGTAGCGGGCTCGGTGACGTCTGACGCTGCGCCTGTATCTGCGGCAGACGATGTGTTTATGTGATCTAAAATAACATCATTGGTCGGCTCGGTAGGTGTATCTGCGCCGTAGCCTGTCTTGGAGGAGGTGTCGCCGCTTGCGCAGCCTGCGAGGGATAATATCATTGAGCATGCGAGTAATACAGATAAAAACTTTTTCATGATGAAACTCCTTTCAGAATAAAGTTGATATTGTTGAACGCGTTTCATTTTTGCTTCATTCTGCTAATAAAACAAAGCGGCGCGCAAATAGGTTGCACGCCGAAGGAAATTTTTTCTGAAATTTAAAAAAAGGGCAAAAAAATCCCGCAGACAAGGGGGTGTCTGCGGCAACTGAAAACAAGCGCCGTCCGCTTGGGGAAAAGCGGTTTTTTACACGGCAAAATAATTGGGGAAAATATATTAAGAAGTATGTAGGCTATACAGCCACAATACTATCTTGTCAGTTTTATTACTCTTTAATTATATCATTTGGAGCGCTATTTTGCAACTAACAAAACAACCAAATTTGCGTTGTTGAAATTGTGCTTTTTGTGTGCGGTTTTACTATAAGTTATTTTAAAGCGGAATTATACACCTAGAAGCCCTGCCCAGAAAGCTGACAGCATAAGCACCAGCGGCATTGTAGCCATGCTTGCAATGGTGGAAACTGCGAAGTGACCTGAAGCGTAGGCTTCGTCCTTGCCGTGGCGGTAGGAGAACATGATCGTTGCTGAGGCGGTGGGTGCGGAGGAGGCTATGAGTATGGTGTTTATAACGGTCATGGATACCCCGAGCTTTGCAAGCGGCACGAAAGCAAATGTCAGCACCGCAGGCACTAAGATAAGCTTGAATATCTGCACATAATACACCCTGCCGCACTTAAAGCCGCGCAGAAGTCCTGCCTTTGCGATAGTTGCGCCTGAAACTATCATTGCAAGGGGAGTATTCAGGCTGCCGATGTAGTCAAGCGGAGTCTGCACGATATCGGGCAGGCACAGGCCTGTGAAGAAGAATACCATTCCGAGCGCTATTGCAATTATCGCAGGAGAGAGCAGCACTTTACCTATGCTTTTAACGGTAGCGCCAAAGCCCGAGGATTTCTTTCCGCTCATCATGAGAGTGCCGTGTGTCCACATAAAGAGGTTGAACATAGTGATAAAGCCTGTGAGATAGAACACGCCCTCCGAGCCGAAGGTAGCATTTACGAGCGGTATTCCCATAAAGCCGCAGTTTGCATAGATTATGGCAAAGCGCTCTATCTCAGAGCTTTTTCTGCCCTTTCTC
>JAZNWG010000155.1:0-6483 GCA_045593225.1 Oscillospiraceae bacterium | reverse complement strand
TATTTCTACTGTTCAATTTTCAAGGAGCTTGTTCGCTGCCCTTTTCGCGACAGCTTTTATATTATATCACAGCTTTTCGTTCTTGTCAACCCCTTTTTAAAAAATTTTTAAAAAAGTTTTTCGACATCCCGAATCCTCTGTGTTCCCGCCGCCCTCTCGCGGACAGCTTTTGTATTATAACACCCCTAAAGTTTTTTGTCAAGCGTTTTTTCGGCTTTTTTTGCAACTCTGTGCAAAATAATCACTAAGTTGATTATTTCAATAAATTTTATAAGCACCTTGCACAACAGCGCCATTTACTCACAGTATATTACTTGCAAGGCAATTGACAAACCGTATTAAAATATGATACAATTGCGTGGTGTAAAAAAGATATAAATATATAAGGAAGTGTAGAATTTTGTCTAATTCAGTTGCGGCTCAGCCGCAGGAAAACAAGCTTGGCACTATGCCTGTACGCCGCCTTGTAGGCTCAATGGCGCTGCCACTTATAATCTCAAACCTCGTACAGGCGCTCTATAATATAATAGATAGTGTCTTCGTAGCGCAGATAAACGAAAATGCGACAAAGGCTGTTTCGCTTGCATTCCCCATACAGATGCTTATAATCGCATTTGCCGTCGGAACAGGGGTCGGCATGAGCAGCCTTATGTCGAGAAAGCTCGGCGAAAAGAACTTTAAAGACGCTGGCATTGCTGCCAACCAAGGTTTCTTCCTCGCATTCTGCAGCTCGCTCATGTTCGTTATATTCGGTATTTTCTTTACTGATATGTTCTTCAGAGCCAACACCGACAATGCCGAGATACTCTCCATGGGTATCCCCTATCTGCAGATATGCTGTACCTGCTCGATCGGCGTTTTTATTCAGATAAACTGCGAGCGTATCTTACAGGGCACAGGCGCAGCGCTTGCCAGCATGATAATGCAGCTTATCGGCGCTGTGACCAATATAATCCTCGACCCGATCTTCATTTTCGGCTGGTGCGGTCTTCCCGCTATGGGCGTTGCAGGCGCTGCTATAGCTACCGTTATAGGCCAGTGCACCGCAGCCCTTGTTTCCGTCATCGTTATAGTAAAAAAGACCAAGGAAGTAAAGATATCCCTGCGCCAGATGAAACCGAATGGCGCCATGATCCTTACTATATATAAGGTAGGTTTCCCGTCCATCATCATGCAAGCACTCAATTCCTTTATTATAATGATAGTAAATGCACTGCTCATGCCTGTTTCAGAAATATCGGTATGGATACTCGGCGTTTACTTCAAGGTGCAGAGCTTCGTATTCATGCCTGTTTTCGGACTTAACAACGGCGTTATCCCGATAGTTGCGTACAATTTCGGCGCGCGCAGAAAGTCGCGTATCAAGGAAACGCTCCGCTTCTCGCTCGTCATCGCCCTGTCTGTTATGGCACTCGGCACGCTGCTGTTCTGGGTGTTCCCCGAGCTTCTGCTCTCGCTGTTCAACCCCGAGCCTGCGACTGTTACCGCCGCCTGCGAGGCGTTCAGGATAATCTCGCTGAGCTTCCTGTTCTCGGGCGTAGCTATCGTTTGCAGCGGTGTGTTCCAGGCGCTCGGACGCGGCTTCTCCAGCCTGCTCATCTCCGCGATAAGACAGGCTATCGTGCTGCTGCCCGTGCTGATACTGCTGCTTAATCTCCTCGGCCCTGCGTATGTGTGGTATGCTTACGCTGCGGCAGAGCTTGTCGCTTGCATTCTTTCTATTATAATAATGCGCAGCACATATAAAAAGCTTATCTCTGTTATGCCCGATCATTACGCTACGACCACGCAATAACAAATAGCCCCTCTTACTAAATATGGCAAAAACGCACAAACTTATTGTGCGTTTTTATTTATTTGTAACGATTTTGTCCTTTTACTACTAGTGTTTTTTTTGAAATCGTGCTATTATATAATCGTATTATTATGTAATCCATTTCATTATTCTATATAAAGAGGTAAAGCAATGAAAAACAAGATCGTAAGAATAATCGCTGCGGTTGTTGCCGCTATGTCGCTTTCGGGCTGCTATTTCTTCCCTGCGGAGGAGGAGCTTTTAGATCCGCCGACAGTACCGATAGAGGAGGTTGCGTACTCCACCTATACCGCTAAGGTAAAGGATATCGCAAACCAAACCGTGGCTTCGGGCTATATCACCAGCAAGGTCGAGAACGAGTGCAGCTTTACAGAAAGCGGCGGCACTCTTAAAAAGGTATACGTTACAGTAGGTCAGTTCGTGGAGGAGGGCGAGCTTCTCGCAGAGCTCGACACAGGAAACCTCGAATACCTCTATGAGCAGCAGAAGCTCATCACCGAAAAGGCGCGCCTTACATATCTCGCATCGGGCACCTCCACCAGCAAGCTTGACTATGAGATGGAGCAGAACACCCTCACCGAGTACGAGCGCCTGATGAATGTTTCCCGTCTGTACGCAGGAATGTCTGGTCAGGTCTGCTTTATCCAGGATATGAAACCAGGCGATAAGGTGACAGCATATAAGACTATCGTCAAGATAGTAGACCCCACACAGCTTTTTGTAAAGTACACATCTTCCACACTGAGAGCCTTTCCCCTCAACGCAGACGTAACGATCACGGTTGACGGCATGGATTATGCAGGCTACGTTTCCAAAACTCCCTCCGCTATGGTGGAGGGGCTTTACGACGAACACCCCACTCTTGCTTCTGATACTGAGTCTATCTACTGCGAATTCAAGGGTTCTGTACCGGGTTACCTTACAGTAGGAAAGCTCGCTGATATCCTCGCTATCTACGAGATACACGAGGACGCGGTGGTGATCTCCAAAAACCTTGTAAAGGAAGACGGAGACCGCACTTATGTGACTATCCTCGATGAAAATGATAATAAAAAGGAAGTTGACGTGACCGTAGGTATAACAAACGCTACCGAAGCGGAAATTCTGACAGGCCTGAAAGAGGGCGACCGCGTAGTAGTACGCTGATCGCATTATTCGACTGACAAAACACTGAATTTATCGGAGGTACGGTTTGTTTACACTTCTTTTCAGAAAAATGCGCAATACCAAATGGATGGTGCTGTGCCTTTTTATAGGATTTTTACTGGCGGCAGGTATGATGAGTACCGTTCCCGTCTATATGGACGCCTCGCTTCAGCGTATCCTTATAAAGGATATGCAGGCGTATCAGACCGAAACAGGTCTTTACCCCGGCGAATATGTCGTGTCCACCTCGCTGCAGATGAAAGCAAGCTATGACGATCGAATGAACACCGTGGAAACACTGGACTGGCTGCTAAACGATCGTACAGCCGCAATAGATATACCGCAGGCTAACAGCAAGACTATCCTCTCGGACGAGTATGTTTATATCCTCGCAGCTTCTAACACCCGTGTAAAGATGATGGCGATGAATAACATCGAGGACCACATCAACATCATTGAGGGTCGTATGTATAACCCCGGCAGGAATGAGGACGGCAGCTTCGAGATAATCTGCGACGCCGAGTGTCTTAAGATACTCGACATTGTGTGCGGCGAGACATACAGCGTGCAGAACAGCTTTTACAGTAAGACCGAGCCGCTGTCTGTAAAGATCGTCGGCGTATTCGAGCAGTCCAGCGAAAATGACAGCTACTGGTCGGAAACGATGGACGAATACCTCAATGCGCTGATAATGGATTATGATACGTTCCTGACAGACTACCTCGCAACAGGTACCACGATGCTGTCTGATATCACAGCGCGCTATGCTTTCGACTATCAGCAGATGGACCTTAACGCCCTCGCTGACATCACCTCGCAGATCGAGCAGGATTTCGAGCTATACCCTTCTTACGGCTTCAAGTTCTCCATGGGCATCTACGATATCCTCACAGAATACGCAGTCCGCGCGGAAAATCTGAAATCCATGCTCTGGATACTCCAGATACCGACGATAGTAATGCTCGCATTCTATCTGTTCATGGTATCGCAGCTGAATGTTGAGCAGGAAAAGAACGAGATCGCAGTATTCAAGAGCCGTGGTGCTTCCTCAAAGCAGATATTTGGCATCTACGCGATGGAAGCAGGCTTCTTAGGCCTTGCGACTCTCATAATAGCGCCGTTTATAGGACTTTGTCTGTGCTCTTTCCTTGGCGTATCCAACGGCTTCCTTGAGTTTGTAAACAGAACAGGTCTTGCCGCTAAGCTGAGCCTTGACGCTGTGCTATATGCGCTTATTGCAATAATCATATTCTTCGTTACCACGATGGTGCCGATAATCCCTGCGTCCAAGCTCTCTATCGTTAAGTACAAGCAGAGCAAGGCAAAGGTCGTAAAAATGGCGCTGTGGGAGAAGATCTGCGTTGATATCTTACTGCTGGGCGGCTCGCTCGCATGGTATTATTTCACCGCAAAGAGTATCACCGCGCAGTTCGAGGACGGAACCTTCGTCACAGACGGAGGTATAAACCCGCTTTACTTCATATTCTCGACAATGTTCATAATGGGCGCGGGCCTGCTGTTTATAAGGCTTTATCCGCACCTGCTGAAGCTTATCTACCACCTCGGCAGCCGTATCTGGAGCGCTTCGCAGTATATCGCTATCACAGCGGTTGCGCGTTCTCAGGGCGGCAAGGAGCGCTTCCTTATGCTGTTCCTTGTCATCACATTCGGCCTTGGAATATTCTCCGCAAACACCGCGCGTGCAATAAACAACAGCAAATCCGACAGGATCTACTACAACACAGGTACAGATATCGTGCTTGACGCATTCTGGCGACTGGAATCCGCAGACGATGACACAAGCTACGTAGAAAATGACTTCGCTATCTATGAGGAGCTTGACGGCGTTGAGACTGCGACAAAAGTATTGAAGGCTGATGTTTCGGCTTCGCTGGGCTCGATAAAGAACGAGGGCGACAGCACACTCATGTGCATAGAGCCGGGCAAGTTCTCGCAGACTGCGTGGTTCAGAGATGACCTGCTCCCTGTTCACTGGTGGAACTACTGCAATGCGCTGGTCGAGTGCCAGTCGGGCGTTATCGCTTCGCGCTCGTGGGAGGAAAAGGGCGTTCAGATGGGTGATACCATTACGGTAAGATGGAGCGGAAACGACCCCGTACAGCTTACGGTAATAGCCTTTGTAGACTACTGGCCGAGCCTCAACCCCAATGAAACGGTAGTGATAAACGACCGCACAGGCGAGACCGCAACAAAGGACTTCCTTATCTGCAACTACAACTATGTAAGAAAGCTCGTTGATTTCGAGCCTTATCAGATCTGGCTGAACCTAAAAGACGACGCTACAAGCGAACAGCTTTACGCCGATATCGCGGAAAAGAACATAAAACTGCAGAGGATCACCGACAGCTCGCAGCTGCTTATCGAGGAAAAGACCGACCCCGAGCTTCAGGGCATGAACGGCGCACTTACCCTCGGATTTGTAGTTATCATGCTGATGACGGTAATCGGCTTCCTTATCTACTGGATACTGTCCATACGCGGCAGAACGCTGCAGTTCGGCGTGCTTCGCGCTATGGGTGTAACGTTCAGAGAGATAATCGCGACCCTCGGCTATGAGCAGCTTCTGGTCAGCGTTGCTTCTATCGCGGCTGGCTTCGTAGTCGGCGGCATGGCGAGCGACCTGTTCGTACCTCTCTTCCGCACCATGTACGACGCAACTAACCAGACCCCGCCATTCATTGTAAACGGCGACGGCGGAGACTACATAAAGATGTATATCATCATCGGATTCATGCTGCTGGGCGGCTTCACCGTCCTCGGCGGAATCATCAGACGTATAAACATCAACAAGGCGCTGAAGCTTGGCGAGGACTAATAAAACAGATAAGCCGCTCTTTCGGGAGCGGCTTTTGTGTTGACATAAACGGTGGACGATGATATAATTTACAGTAAGATAAATCAATTCCCGAAAGGAGCTCCTCATGTTCGGACGAAAAAAGAAAAAGCACAAGGACAGCATGCCACTGGAATCTATCCTTGCGCTGAACTACAAACGCATACAATACGCCTCCATGCGCGACCCCGATACATACAAGGAGATACGTCTCGGCACAGACGGCGCGCTGAACATCATTGGCGACAAAATGCATATCGTCTGCTCGGGCGAGAGCGTTTTCGCCTGCACACTGGACGAGCTTTCCGCAGGCGAGCTTATGTCGCATGACGGAATAGTGCTCAAAGGCTTCGACCATGTTTCAGGCGAGGAAAGGACTGTTACCGCGTTCTATCTCAAAAAAGACTGAAAAAACTCCTCCGAATTTTCGGAGGAGTTTTGGTTTTATATCAGCTTATCAAGCTCGGTGAGCAGCTTCTGCTTCAGCTCTTCGAGCTCGTCAGCTGTAGGGCGGTTATCATCACTGTACATCTTATCCATAGGATACCACCAAGCTGGCCCCTTCCCCTGGTTCCCGTAGTTCTCTAAGTCACCACTTACTCTTGGGAATAAATGCCAATGAAGATGCGTATCGCCATTGCCTAACAGCTCATAGTTCATTTTTTCA